>CAMCYC010000046.1 GCA_945883795.1 Sulfurimonas crateris
GAACTTGAAGAAGAACTATTTGAAGTTGAAATAGTTGTATCACATTTACCTAAAACCCAAAAACCTTCGTTAGCTTGTATGGCAGAGAGTGGTTTGAGGGTTAAATTATTATTGATAATATTTTGTAAATTTGTATCTGGAGAATAAGCATCCCACCTATGGTCTAAACTATTGTATGCCCACACAGTTGCAATACAACTATTATCAAATTGTGCCATGCTAGTAAAAACACTATCAGAACCTTTTAGTTGCCATCCACTATGCAAAGAAATCTCTTGTGCATATGTAAAATTTGCGAGTAAAAGAGAGCTAAGAACCATTGAAATTTTTTTTTGAAACATTTTTTTTCCTTTTTTATATAATTGAAAGAGATAATAATGACTTGAGTTGCAAACAACTGTCACAGGAATTCGCTAAAACAATAAACAACAAAAGATGTAAAAATGAATATTTCATATTTTTTTGCAAAATTTACCTCAAACTTTCAAATCCATCGTATCTAAGTTTGTATTAAATATTAAGCAAAAAAAAGAATTCTTAAAAACATGTAACAATGCGTTACACATAATCAAAGAAAGTTGGAGTGAAAAGAGACAATCATGAAGCACTTATCAGTGATTAGCGTATATATAAACTTTTTTTTAAGCCAAAATCGTTGATTTGGAGTGTTCCTGATTCTTCATGAAAACGATAATAATATTTCCAACTATCAATCATGCTATCTTGATTATTATCTATGGGTTCAATTTTATATGGAAAAATTGTTTTAGCATTAAATGTAGTAACCAAACCAGAGCTATAACCAAATACAATAAGAACAACTTTTATTTCTCCTCCATGGTTGTGATGAGTAGAAGTTTGTGTTGCAGAGAGAAACTCTTGGTTTTCAACTTTATGAGACTCAACAGAAACAATCTCCCACCGATACGCCTTGAGTGCATTTTTTGCATAGGCATCGGGTAAAAAAAGAAACAACAATAATACCAATATGCGTTGTTTGGAGATTGTTTTGTAAAGTATTTGAAACAAACTTTTATCCTAAAAGATGGTGCAAAGAAGCAGTTATATTGTTATAATTAAATTCAAAGCCTGATGCAAGAATTGCTTTTGGATATACCTCTTTTGAACCTGTTAAAACTTGCGAACCTTCACCAAAAAGAAGTTTTAAACTGCAAGTAGGAATTGGAAAAATGGTAGGTCGATGAAGCACTGTACCTAAAGCTTTTGTAAATTGATAATTTGTTATAGGATTTGGAGATGTTGCGTTAAAAATACCTGTGAGTTTATAAGTAATAATATGTTCATACATTCTCATTAAATCATCAATATCTATCCAACTTGTCATCATTTTACCATTTCCAATTGTACCACCAAGACCCAATTTAAAAGGTGTAAGCATGGTTGCAAGTGCGCCACCATCTGCTCCAAGTACAACTCCAAAACGGATAATTGCAGTTGGTTTTGTACATTTGTTTGCCTCTGCTTCCCATTCTTTTGTAAGGAGTGCTAAAAAATCATCTCCATAACCCTCAAAACTTTCATCATAAGCCTGTCCATCGGGATAAGCTCCAATTGCTGAGGTGGAGATAAAATGTTTTACTTCACTTTTATTAATTGCATTTACTACTTTTTTTGTTGTTTCAATTCTACTATTTATTAAAATCTTTTTATAAGCTTTCGTCCATCTTTTTATAATTGGTGCACCTGCTAAATTAAAAACAATATCAACCCCTTTAAGTTTTTCAAGGATAATTTCCTCGCTATCCTTACGGTCAATAGTGATACAATCTATAAATTTTTTGCTTAAATGCAAGCCAACAAAACCACCAGCTCCTGTGATTGCTATTTTCATAATAGACCTCCATGTTTTTGGAAAGTATATCAGCTTTTAAAGAGGGTTGCTATAGCTATTTTGTTACTCTATAGGAATTTTAAGTCAATCCGATGAAAAATAAAAGAATTCTTAAATTAAATAATTATAAACAATATAAATTATTATTTATTTATAAGTTACTAATAATTGAAATTAAAAAGAATTTTTTTCACTTAAATAGAGTCGATTTTTAAAAAAATATTCAAGAAACCCCCGCTCTCTAAGATGGGGATGAATTGAAATAAGTTTCTTTTTTAAAAAATTTCTGTTATCAAAAAAAACAAATCGTAAAAAATTATTGATGTGATTTAAAATCCTCTTTTGCCTTTTGCAAAGCATTCTCAAAATTCATAATTTCACCACCAAATTGAGCTTGAAAAAATTTTGCATCACTTTCATGCAAAAAAGCATATTTACTTACTCTGCTCATGGTTGCTCTTTTATTGCTTCCGACTACATAAAAAGCTTTTGAAGCATCAATAAATTTAAGAGAAACTATATCTACAACCTTTGGATTTCTTAGACTTACACCCTTTTGTAAGTGATTTTCAAGACAATGGATAGAACAGTATTGATAATTTTTTCCATTTTCCTCAGCACTATGACTTGTTTTGTAAAATTTCACCAAATCCATGCCACACACATGGCAAGACCTTTTTTCTTTCCCTTCTTGGAGTAAAATTGCCTCTCGTTCATCTACGGATTGAAAAATTTTGATTGGAACTTCTCCGCCAGATTTTTGATTACATCCAACTAACAATAATAAAATAATGAAACCACTCGCTACCTTTAACATATAAAATCCTTCTTCTCATTAATTAATCAAAATTTAGCATCTTATTATTACAGAAGTGTTAAACTTTGCTTTATGAAACAAAAATTAAAAAAATATATAAAAGAAATTCTCACTTTAATTGTGGTTGTTGTTATCTCTTCTAATGTTATTAGTTTTTATAAAAGTAGAACTCTTACAGCAGGAACACTTGAGATAGACTCTGTAAAGCTTATCAATAACTTGGAATATGAAGTACCAAAAAACAAACCGATACTTATACATTTGTGGGCGACATGGTGTCCAATATGTAAAGTAGAAGCTCCTAATATTCAAAAAATTTCTGAAAATTTTGAGGTACTCACTATTGCAGTAAAATCTGGAACAAGCGTTGAACTCAAAGATTTTTTGGATAAAAATGGCTATACATATAATGTTGTGAATGATAACTATGGGGAACTCTCCTCCAAAATTAATATCTCTGCTTTTCCAACAACACTAATATATGATAAAAATAAAAATTTAGTCTTTAGCGAAGTTGGCTATACAAGCACGATAGGATTATGGCTAAGAATGTTGTGGGCTGAGTATTAATTGAATAATTTTGAATTTGAATATCCAATTGCATTTTTACTAATGCTTTTAATTATCTGTATCTATAAATGTCCTTTGAGTGTGAAAAAAATAATATTTCCACATATACACTTTTTTTCAACTGCAACAAGTTGGATAAATAAAGAGAGGCTTTTGTACTCTCTTATTTTGACACTTTTAGTCACTGCCCTCGCCTCGCCTATCACTTTTGAGCAAAAAGCATCCAATAAAAAAAAAGGGCGTGACCTTGTTTTTGCACTTGATACAAGTGGTTCTATGGATGAAAGTGGTTTTGATAAAGAAAATCCAGAGAAAAAAAAGTTTGAAATCCTCAAAAAAATCCTCAAAAAATTTATCGCTCAAAGACATGATGATAATGTTGGAGTAAGCATTTTTGGAAGCTATGCTTTTTCTGCTTTGCCTCTGACTTATGACATGAAAAGTATCTCTTTTTTACTTGATTTTTTTGATGTAGGAATTGCAGGAGATAGCACCGCTATTGGAGAAGGGATTGCAAATGCCACAAGAGTTTTAGAAAAAGGGGAAGCCAAAAAAAAGGTGATTATCCTCATCACTGATGGTTTTCAAAATAGTGGTGAAATTTCAATAAAAGAAGCTGTAGAAATCGCAACAAAAAAAGGGATAATTATCTACTCTATAGGTCTTGGAGATAAAAATAGTTATGATGCAAACCTTTTAGAAACAATTGCCACAGCCTCTCATGGCAAAATATTTAGCGCACAAAATGCCGAAATGTTAGGAGATATTTATAAGCAAATTGATTCACTTGAACCTAGCGATATCCGCTCACAACATTACCTCAACAAACAATCATTCTATATGTATCCACTCATTTTTGCTGGGCTTGGAATGCTTTACATGTTACTTATAAGTCGAAAAGAGAATTTATGAGTTTTTTATATCCTTGGATTTTTTTCCTTTTCATACCGCTTTATATTATTTATAAAACAGAACCTCGCTCTTTTGATGCCACACAAATAAAACAGCGAAAATTTTTATATTTGACACTTAGTTTGATACTTCTTGCTCTGGCTCGTCCCGTCATAATAAACACTCTTCATGAGCAAAAATTTGATGCACAAGACTATATACTAGCGATTGATGCCTCTTATTCCATGCAAGCAGATGATTTAAAACCGACTCGCTATGAGGTTGCAAAACAAAATATAGAAGAGCTTTTACACAAACTTCCAAAAGATAGATTTAGTATCTTTGCTTTTACTACAAATGCCATGTTAATCTCGCCACCCACGACAGATACTGAAATTAGCATGATGGCACTTGATGTTTTAAATCCAAAGTTTATTTTAAGCAAAGGAACTTCCCTTTTTGAGCTATTACAAACCATCACTAAAACAACTTATGATACAAAAAATCTTATTATTTTTAGTGATGGAGGAGAAGAGCATGATATACAAACACTCGTCACCCTAGCCAAAAAGAATCATATTATCCCCTATATTATAGCAACAGGTACAAAAGATGGTGCAATTTTAAAAAAGAATGATTTCAATATCAAAGATGAAAATAATAATCTTGTTATCTCAAGAATAAATCCTATCTTAAAAGATTTCGCACTTGGAAGTGGTGGAAAATATTATGAACTCACTCACAATGCAAATAATGTAGTATCAGAATTAATTTCAGATTTGAAAAATACTTCCCAAAAAAATGAACAAACAACTACACAAGTTTTAAGTTTTACAGAGCTTTTTTATACCCCTTTATTTTTGGCAATTTTACTTTTTTTTACAGCTGTTACAAAAATCCATCAACTCTATTTACTCTTTTTCCCTGTACTCTTTTTGCCAAACTCTTCCCATGCATTTTTACTTGATTTTTATCATTTAGATAAAGCAAATAAATATTCTCATGAAAAGCAATATTTCAATGCTATAGAGGAGTTTCAAAGCATCTCTCCTAGTGTGGAAAGTTATTTTAATATAGGAGTGAATTATTATAAAGCCAAAGAGTATAAACAAGCAATTGAGATATTTTCAAAGATAAAATCAACAGATAAAATAATAAAACAAAAACTTTTTTATAACATGGGAAACTGTGCTGTGATGTTAAAAAAATATGACAGAGCAAAAATTTATTACCAAAAAGCGTTAGGACTTGGATTGGATGAAGATAGTTTTTACAATCTTATGCTTTTATACAAATTCAGTCCAAAACAACAGCTTGATATCTCAGATATGTTACCAAAAAAAGATTCCCAAAAACAAACACAAGCCTCCAAAAAGAACGATACAAAAAAAGATGAAAGTAAGAATGGCTCATCCAATTCAAACCAAAAAGCAGGTGAAAGTAGTAATGGCTCAACTACAAAAAAAGATAAAAAAACGGAAGAAAAACTCCAAAAAAATGATGCAATAAATAAATCTGAATATAAAATTGGCTATAAAGCGTATGAACTTATTAACAAAGGATACACAAATGAAAAGCACCCTTGGTAAAATATTTTTACTACTTTTGTTGGAGTGTTTTGCACTTGGAGATACAAATCTTGCAACCTATTCACTTCATGCAAACAAACAAAATGTAACTCTCAAAGAAGCCATTGAGATAACCTTTGAGGCACAACAACAAGACCATACAGATGCCATGTTCTTTTTTTTAGAAGCAAAAATTTCTCCAGATTACAAAATAGAACTTTTAAAAAATGAAGAAAAAGAACTCTCCCACCATCATAAAAAATCAATCTTTACTTTTTTGGTTTTTCCATTAAAAGCTGGTGAAATAGCTGTAAATTTTGAGTTTATTATCAAACAGGCAAGTGATGAAGGAGTGGCTCAAATTTATTATGGTGGAAGACTCAATTCAAAATGGATAGAAACAGTCAATACACCTATAAAACTTGAACCTATTCTCTTAAAAGTAGAAGATATTGATAAAGATACAGAGTTAGTTGGTGATTTTAAAATTGTTACTAAAATAAAAGAGGAAAATATTAAAGCGTATGAAAGTGCAAATATCACTTACTATTTAGAAGGGATAGGATATGACGAAATTGCAATTACACCAATTGAAGCCATACAAGATGTAAAAATATTTTCAAATATAACCAAACATTTTAATAAAGCAACGCAAGATGGATACCAAGTTCAGAGAGAATTTAATTATGCTTTAGTAGCAGATAAAGATTTTACTATCAAAGAGAAAAAAATAAAATGCTACTCTCCAAAATCAGATACCTATTATGTAATTAGCACAAAACCTTACACTCTAAAAGTTGATAAACATGAGAGTTCCACTCTCATAGACACTGAAAACTATCCCCAAACAAACCAGAGTTTTGAAGGGATAAAACAGTTTTTTATATCGCTATTACTATTTCTCAGCGGATTTATAAGTGCAAAATTACTACCAAAAAGTTTTATCAAAATTTCTACAAAAAGAAAATGGAGCGATATTGAAGAGACAAAAACACCAAAAGAGTTACTCGTATTGCTCATGAACAGTTATCAAGAATACCAACTTGAAGCAACTTATAAAGAGTTAGAAGCACTATTATATAAAGGCAAAAGTGAAAAAAATTTCAAAACTATCAAAAAAGAGTTATTAAAGAGGCTTCCATGAAACAATTTTTTTTCTTAATCATTCTCTATACAACAATTTTTGCAACCGACAATAGCTATGAAAAAGGGCGTATTCTCTACATAGACAAAGCTTGTAGTAACTGTCATGGAACAAATGCTGAAGGGAGCAACATCTACCCAAAACTTGCAAATCGACTTAAAAATTTACTTACTCAAAAATTACAACAATTTCAAGAAGGAAAGTTTGATACACAAACACAAGAGATTATGTTTGGTTTTGTAAAGAGTCTTACCAAACAAGATATAGATGATTTATCTACTTATTTGGCAAACTATCAAAAAGAATCAGAAAAGAAGTATAAGCTTGATGCCTCACTTTTAGGAAGTGTTGATTAATGGGAGCGTAAATAGCGTTGTAAAATTATCATCGCTGAGAGAGAATCTACTCTTCCATCACGAATATATTTTATCTCCCCTTTCATCATGTTTTCTGCTTCAAGTGAAGAATGAGATTCATCTTGATAAAAAATTTCACCTTTAAAATTAACAAGATTCATAAAATGTGTAATCCGTCTTCTCATCTCATCTTCGCTACTTCCACCAAGAGGAACTCCAATTACGACGGCATCAATCTCCCAGAAATCCAAAGCTTTTTTCACTTCTAAAGAAGCTTGGTCTCTATTTTTTCGTATAACCGCAGGAAGTGGCGTTACAATATCTTTATGGGCAGAATATGCCAAACCAATCCGTTTAAGTCCCAAATCTATTGCAATGTATTTCATTATTTTCCTAAACAAAAACTGCCAAACATTTTGTCCAACATCTCATCATTTTCAAATGGTCTTGTAATGGAAGCCATCTCTTTTACTGCCTCGTTTAAATGAAAAGAAAAAATCTCTAATTCTTGATTTTGCAGAGGCTCAAACGCTTCATCAATATTTTGAAGAGTATTTTCCACCGCTGAAATTTGTCTTTGAGAAATAAGCATTAACTCTTCAGAACTATTTGTTCTATCCATAATATTTTTTAAAACATCTATCAAAGAACTCACACTCTGTTTTGAATTTAATTCCAAATCAAAATTGATATTTTCATGGAGAAATTTTTGTTCTAAATCTACTTTATTTTTAACATAAATCACTTTTTTACTCTTAGCATGAGAATCAAGAAGTGTTATAATTTGAGAGTCTTCACTGTCAAACTCCCTACTACTGTCAAAAAGTGCAACCACAATATCGCTCTGCTCTATCGCCTCAAGAGAACGCTCTATCCCTATCCGCTCTATCTCATCACTCGCCTCTCGAATCCCTGCAGTATCAACTATACGGATTAAGTGTGTACCAATTTTTACTTGTTCTTCAATAGTATCTCTAGTTGTTCCTGCAATATCACTCACAATGGCACGGTTATAATTGAGTAAAGCATTGAGTAAAGAACTTTTTCCAACATTGGGTTTTCCAATAATTGCTACTTTAAAACCTTGCATAAGCCCTTCTCTGGCTTTACTCGCTACTAAAGTATCATCAAGAGATTTTTTTAATTCATGTAATTTATCTTGAATTTGTAGCACCAAATCTTGTGGCAAATCTTCTTCAGCGTAATCTATACTCACCTCAGAATAGGCAAGAATATGGATAATATCATCACGAATTTTTTCAATATATTCTTTGAGTGAACCTTTCATTTGTAAAGCCAAAATCTTTGCAGCATCTTCACTTTTTGCTTCGATGAGTTGTGCAATCGCTTCGGCTTCACTCAAATCTATACGACCATTAAAAAAAGCTCTTTTACTAAATTCACCAGGATTAGCAACCCTTGCACCAAGTGAAATTGTTGCTTTTAAAATACTCTGAGCTACAATAAAACCACCATGGCATTGAATCTCTATAACATCTTCAGCAGTAAAAGAAAAGGGAGCATTAAAATAGATAACAATAGCTTCATCTATAAGTTCTTGCTTTATATTATAAACATTCGTAAGGGTTGCATAACGGGGAGAAAAATCTTCTCTATTTGTAAGTTTTTTGGCAATAGAGAGTGCTTTATCGCCACTTATTCTTATAATAGCGATAGAGCCAATACCATGTGCTGTGGCAATGGCAGATATTGTTTGTGTCATATCTGCCTAATTTGTATGATAATCATTGATGATAACATATTTCAAGCCATCACGAGTTGAGCGAATAGCTACATATTTAGTAGGATATGCATCTCGTAACTCTTTAAGAGCGATTTGAATTAAAACACCATCAAGAATCTTTGTTTGTGCTTTGCCATCTTTTTCTACCATTTCACAAACACTTGCAAGGTAACGAGAAACAGATTCCTCTTGATTTTTTAAAAATTCAGCAATCTCCAAGCGGATTTGTAACTGATATTTTGCATTAATCCAATTAAATAGCATGTAAGAAAGTGCTTTATATCTATAACCCTCTTTACCAATTAAGAGTGCCGAGTCATTTCCTCTAAATTCAATAAATAAAGTACTCTCATCATAAATACTGATTTGGATTTCATCTATTTCAAAACATGAAACTTTAAATAAATCATTAATCTCGTCTTTAATTGTTTGCACTACATCTTTTAAATTATCTTCTATTTCCTCGACAATCTCTTCATCTTGTGCTTTAACAAAAGATGTTGGCAAAACAGTATTATTAAATTTATTAAAAAATTTAGCTTTTTTTAGAGGTTGCTTTTCTTCTGGCTCTCTAAAATCAGTTTCCACTTTTTTTGTAGAAGTTACTTTTCTTAGAACATTTCCAACTTTATTGAAAATCTCTTTTTTTTCTTTAGGAGTTTCCGTTGCAATTGGAACAACAGCTTTGAGAGAACTTTGTAATTGTTTTTCTTCTTGAACTATCTCATCTGTATCAGTATTTTTGCTTGCAACAATAATCGCATTTTTTTTAAAAATACCAAAAATACCTTTTTTAGGATATTGAATCACTTCAGTTTCTAATTTTGTAACAGAGCATTGAAGTTCAAAAGAAGCTTTAAGATATGCCTCTTCTAAAGTAGCTGCTTCTATTCTAATCATCTTTTTTTCCTAAAACTACAGCTTTTGCATCTTTAGCATTTGCAAACTGTTGATTAACAATAAACTGTTGTAAAATTGAAAAAAGATTATTCACAAACCAATAAAGAACCAATCCTGCTGGGAATGTTAGGAAGAAAAATGTAAAAATTATTGGTAAAAATTTCATCACTTTTTCTTGCATTGGGTCTGTAAAATTTGTAGGTGTCAATTTTTGTTGGAAAAACATCGAAGCACCCATTAAAATTGGTAATACATAAGTCTGGTCCATTCTTGAGAGGTCGTGTATCCATAACATCCATGGCGCACCTTGAAGCTCAACTGCATTTAAAAGTACACGATAAATTGCAAAGAAAACAGGAATTTGTAAAATCATTGGCAAACATCCACCAAGTGGGTTTGCACCATGTTTTTTATACATCTCCATCGTTGCAGCATTTAAGCGTTGTGGGTCACTTTTATATTTTTCTTTCAACTCTTTCATTTTAGGAGTAAGCTCTTTCATTTTTTGCATTGAAACCATACCTTTGTATGTCAATGGATATAAAACTGCTCTTACAATCAGAGTCAATGCAATAATCGCCCAACCCCAATTTCCAAAAATTCCATATAACCAAGACAAAAGGGCAAAAAGTGGTTTTGCAGCAAATGTAAACCAGCCATATTCAATAGCATTTGTTAATACTGGTTCTATCGCTTTTAATACTTTATAATCTTTGGGTCCCAAATAACCATGTAAATTCATGTGTGGAGTTGATTCAAAATAAACAACTGGATTATCTTGTCTATCTCTATCAACAATAATATTTGTATCTTTACTAAATCCATACATGATAGTTGCAGTGTATTGGTCAAACGCAGAAGCTAAAGTAACTCCACTAAAAAGTTTTCTTCCTTCTGCATCTCCATCTTCAATAATTGTGGCAATTTCAGTATCACTATAAACCATAGCACCAGCAACTGCCATAAGTTTTTTGGAAACTTCAGGTCTTTGCCCAATATATACAAAATATCGAACATCTTTTGATAAAACAATATTCACATCATAATGCCCATCAGAATAAAAAATTAAATTTTTTGTGATAGTTACACTTTGAAGTTTTTGTGTCAAAGTAACAGAAATAGGCTTATCTTGAATAACCGCTTCGCTAATAGATGCACTATAAGGTGTTATGAGTGCTTCATTATTTAAAATATCATCAGCAAATCTTACATAAAGAGGTTTTGTTCCTGTTGGAGAAATCACCTCTGCATGTAAATCATCTGAATTATTAAACTTATCTTCAAGTAATATTTTTGAAGAGATACGCCCTAATGTATCAAGTTTTAGAACAAAATTATCACTTTTGATGGTTGCTATCGTACTTGAACTGAGTGTATCAACTTTTTCATCTGTAGAAATGGTATGTCCAATTTCACCCTCCATCGCTTTTGTAACGGTTGTATTTTGTTTTGCTAAAACACTACTTTTATTTGCATCTAAACCTAATTCTTGGGGTTTAGGTGGAAAAATTGCAGTATAACCTACGAAAAAAACTACTGATAATGCTATAGCTAGCATTAATCTCTGATTTGCTGTCATTTTATCTAACACGATGACCCTTTATAGGAGAAATTTTTTATGATATGAAAACGGTTTTTTTTATTTGGAACCAACCAATATTTAATCGAATCAAGATTGAGTTTTGTGGGCTTACAAATGAGCTTGTCGAGCAAGGGATATTCTATTCCCCCATCAAACAATTGATTACATCGCAGTATTCTAGTAAAAGAGTGGTAAAAAGCACTTGAAATGGAATTATTTTCAAAATTAACTCGAGCAAATTCGCTACATGTTGGGTAATATCTACAACTTCCATACCCAATCAATGTAAAAAACTTTTGATACAACCATAATAATTTTAATAAAAACTTTTTTATCATCAAAAATTACCTTGTAATGCTTTAGCACGGTGTATCACTTTTTTGAAATCTTTTGATAAATTTTCAAAAGAAGATTCAACAAGAGATTGTTTTGCAACAAATATATAAATTCCATCTTTGAGGGTTGTGGAATATTCACAAAAAAGAGCTCTAAGTCTTCTTTTAGCACGATTTCGTTTTACTGCATTACCAATTTTTTTGGTTGCGGTAAATCCTACTTTGTGAATTCCGTTTTGAGGTAAAAAAAAGAGAACAACATTTTCAGAATGTTGATTTATACCTTTTTTATAAATAGACTGAAACTCTTTATGGAGTTTAAGTGTATTAAATCCGCCTAAGCTGTCAATTTTTTACGACCTTTAGCACGACGACGATTGATCACATTACGACCATTTGCTGTAGCCATACGAGCTCTGAAACCATGAGTTCTTTTTCTTGGCGTTTTATGTGGTTGGTATGTTCTTTTCATTGACATATCCTTATATGATTTTAAGAGTGGAATAGTACAAAAATATTACTTAAAGTGTGGTTAAGTTTAATACAAAAGGAATTCCTATTAAGGAATCAAAATTAAATAAATAGGCGGCATTGTCTTATATAAATAGTGCCTGACACCTATTTGTCTTTAATTTTATACAAATGATTTTTCAATTTGTGTGCGATTGTTTTTTTTTAAAATTTGCTACAATATCGCCCTTAAAAATTATATTATTAGAAGGAACATTTTGACCAAAGATAACTTTTACAAATTTTTCACTGTATACTTTATTCTTTTTGGTATCATCATCTCTTTATTTGGTGCTTTTACAAGTTACATGTTTGAAATGAAAAATATTCAAAATAGATTGGATAAAAAAGCAATAGAAATTTTTGATATCAAAACAAATACTATTTTAAAACCAGCTATTGAAAATATGGAGAATATATTAAAAGCTTTGATTGTCAATGAAACTGTTTTAGAATTTATTAAAACAAACGATATCCATAAGCGAAATGAATTAGAACAATTATTTTTAGCTATTGCAACATCTCAAAATAAAATTATGCAAGTACGACTACTTTCAAAAGATGGTGATGAAGTTATTAGAATTGATAGACAAAGTGAAACTACTAAACCCTTTATTGTTGCAACTAAAAACTTACAAAATAAGAGTGAAAGAGACTATTTTCAAATCATATCCAATATGACTATGCAAACCATTTGGCACTCAAAATTAGATTTAAATCTTGAAAATGGAAAGGTTGAAATTCCCTACAAACCTACTATGAGAATCGCAATGCCACTTTTTCAAAATGGTAAATTTGCTGGCATGGTTATAGTCAATATTCTGACCAATAATTTATTTAAAGCGATTGGAACATCTTCTGTATTTGAACATTTTATAATCGATAAAGAGAAAAACTATATCTTCCATCCAAATAATCAGTTTTCAAGCAATAAATACACAGGTATAAAAAGAGATATAAAAGAAGATTTTCCTGATGGATTTAATGTAAATGGCATATATATTTATCCGATAGATGATATTTTAAATAATAGTGATGATGCAATTTTGGTTTTAAAAACAAAAGAAAATTATGAAAATTTGTTGATTGATGAAAAGCTAAATAGTCTAAGTTTTACTTTAATTCTAACTCTTATTCTTAGTCTATTATTAGCAATCTATATTTCTAAAAAACCAAGAGAAATTCAAAGAGCACTAGTAAAAGCACATGAAAAGCTAAACAAATTTAACTCAATCTTAGACAAGTATATTATCTCAGCAACTACAAAACCTGATAGTACAATCATAAGTGTAAGTTCCGCATTTGAACAATCATCAGGATATGAAAAAAGTGAACTTATAGGAAACAAGATGAATATATTATCTAATCCTCTTGGAGATAAATCACTTTTTAAAGAATTATGGAAAACTATTTTAGCTGGCAAAATTTGGATAGGCGAGATTAAAAATAGAAATAAAGATGGTGAAGATTATTGGCTTAATCAGCATATCGTTCCAACAATTAATGACAACAATCAAATAGAATGTTTTGTAAGTATTGGTATTGATATTACAGCAAAAAAAGAATTAGAAAAAATAGCATCCATTGATGCATTGACTGGATTATACAATAGAAGAATGATAAATGAATTTGCAAAAAATGAACTTGAAACTGTAAAAAGAAATTCAAATAGTTTATCTTTTATCATGATAGATATTGATTATTTCAAGCAAGTAAATGATACTTTTGGCCATCAAGTAGGGGATAGTGTTTTAGCACAACTCTCCAAACTCATTTTAGATAACACGAGAAAATCTGACATCCAAGGAAGATATGGCGGTGAGGAATTTATCATTATTTGTCCACAAACTTCAAATGAAGCAGTATGCATTTTGGCTGAAAAGTTAAGAAGTGCCGTTGAGAACTTTGAATTTGATGTTGTTGGTCATAAAACAATAAGTTTAGGAGTATCTACTTTTTGTAAAAACGATGATGTAGAGTCAATGATAAAAAGAGCTGATGATGGACTATATCAAGCGAAAAATAGTGGAAGAAATCGGTTCATTTCACTATAAAAAATAATAATATAAATAGTGCCTGACACTATTCCCATGACACCATTCCCATATAATTTAGTGTGTTTTGAGACTTTTGATATTTAGTGTTACTATTTGTTACAAGATATGAATATTATGTGTTTTTATCGTCGTTGTTTTGGAGATTGTGGGTATAGTTTTTATTTCCACGCTGAAGCGATGGGAATGAGTAAATAAGGTTTCATCTATGGCAATAAAAAAAATCCTACTTCTAATAATTATGTTTCTAATAATAAATTTTAGTAGCTACTATCTTACTAAAACCAACACAGACAATATTGTAAAAATTATTTTACAAGAAAAACTTAATATACTCTCTACCCATTATGGAATTTTATTAGAGACACAAAAAAGAATCTCAAATTTTAGTTATAACCCACATTCATCACATGAAATTTTAAAGCCCTATTTTTTGGGCTTTTCTGGGGTTTATCTACACTACATAACTTCATAAAAAGCCCTATTTTATGGACTTTCAAGGAAGCACATGATGAATGTGGG
>CAMCYC010000047.1 GCA_945883795.1 Sulfurimonas crateris
CCAAATTCGCTTTTTGACTCACCCACAAGATACAGTATATTATCTTCTGCTTGAAAACTTGACATGAGAACATTATTTTCATCATCATTCACACCTACAGTAGCAATAGATGGCGTTGGAAAAACTGAAATCCCATTTGTTTCATTATAAAGTGAAACATTTCCACCAATAACTGGAGTAGTAAGTTCTAAACATGCTTCTTTAATTCCTAAACACCCTTGTGCAAATTGCCACATAACTTCTGGATTTTCAGGATTTCCATAATTCAGACAATCTGTAATTGCCAAAGGTCTAGCACCACTCATGGCAACATTTCTACCACTTTCAATAACAGCCGCAGCAGCACCACCTTTAGGGTCAATATAACAATAACGAACATTACAATCAGCGCTCATAGCAAGTGCTTTTTTATTCTCTTTTACACGAATAACTGAAGCATCTAACATACCCCCTTTTTTGATTGTATTTGTTTGAACCATTGAATCATATTGTGTATAAATCCAAGATTTATCTACAACTTCCATAGATTTTGTTAATTTTTCAAACGCTTCTTGATTTGATACTTTCGGAAAATCATTGATTGTTATATCTGCAATTTTTTCCAAATATTTTGGTTTTGTTGTTGGACGATTCAAAATTGGAGCTTCTTCACTCACAGGGTTAACGGGAACTTCAGCACATTTTTCTCCATGCCAAAAAAGTTCCATATTTCCACTGCTTGTTACTTCACCCACAACAGCAGCATCTAAATCCCATTTTTCAAAAATTTTTATAATTTCCGCTTCAGAGCCTTTTTTGGCACATAAAAGCATACGCTCTTGTGATTCACTCAGCATAAAATCATAGGGAGTCATATTTTCTTCACGAGCAGGAACTTTATCAAGATGCATAATCATCCCAGAGCCACTTCTTCCAGCCATCTCAAATGAACTAGAAGTAAGACCTGCCGCACCCATGTCTTGAATACCAATAACATAATCTGTTTTGAAAAGCTCTAAACATGCTTCAAGTAAAAGTTTTTCAGTAAATGGGTCACCTACTTGAACAGTTGGGCGAAGCGATTTAGACTCTTCTGTAAAACTATCAGATGACATAACAGCACCACCAAGACCATCTCTTCCTGTTTTTGCACCTACATAAATAACAGGATTTCCAATCCCTTCAGCTTTGCCATAAAAAATTTCATCCGATTTTGCAATACCCAAAGTAAAAGCATTCACTAAAATATTGCCATTATAACATTCATCAAAACTTGTCTCACCACCAATAGTTGGAACACCCATGCAGTTTCCATAACCGCCAATTCCAGCAGTTACACCACGCACTAAATATCGTTGATGTTTTGAGACATTATCATCTTTTAAAATATTTCCAAATCGAAGAGCATTAAGATTGGCAACAGGTCTTGCACCCATTGTAAAAACATCACGCATAATTCCACCTACACCAGTTGCTGCACCTTGGTATGGTTCTATAAAACTTGGATGATTATGAGATTCCATTTTAAAAACAGCGGCATAACCATCACCAATATCAATAACACCAGCATTTTCACCTGGACCTTGAATAACCCATGGAGCTTTTGTTGGAAAACCACTCAAATGCACTTTTGATGATTTATAACTACAATGCTCACTCCACATAGCAGAAAAAATACCAAGCTCAACCAAATTTGGCTCTCGTTTTAAAATCTCTTTGATATGTACATAATCTATTTGAGAAAGTTTGTGATTGGCTAGTTGCTTATCAATGTCTATTAATTGTTGGCTCACGAAGGAATCCTGGAAATTTGATTTTTAAGTTGAGGATTATATCCAATAAGTCGTAAAATATTTTTAAACCTATAATTTTAATGGAATGAATACTCTTTTATTGTTCTAATATTTTTTTTTAATGAATAAATATTTATATATTCTATAAATATTATTTCATACTCTTTAGTAGTTTGTGGCAATTTAATTTTAAAATCATCACCAACCTCTTTGCCAAGCATAGCACGAGCTAAAGGAGAATGAATTGAAATCAAACCATTTTCTGGCTCTGCTTCTAAAACACCACATAAGGTGTAACTCTCTTCCTCGTCTGTATCAATATTTATCACACGAATACTACTCCCAAAACTCACTTTTGTATGAGAGAATATTGTGGGGTCTATTATTTGCGATTTTTGTAAAATAGAATTTAAAAAAAAGAGTCTTTTATCAATAAAACGGAGTTTTTCTTTTGCTGCATGATAGTCCGCATTTTCACTTCTATCACCCTGCGCTGCGGCTACTAATTTTTCGGCAGCAACCTTAGGTTTTTCAACTTCAAGTAAGAATTTAAACTCTTCAACTAAATGGTCATACCCCTCAAGGCTCATAGGTTCTCTCAACTAAAAACCTTAATGGTAAAAACCAATAATATAATAGGTATCTTTATTTTCCAATTTTTTTACTGTAACTTTAAATTTCTCACTAAAATGTTCAACTTTCATATGTGCTTCTTCCGCCATCTCTACACTTGGAGCTTCAACCTTTATTTTAAAAGAATTTACTGAATTTGATAGAGCAACAAAAGAGCCATTCACTTTCAAGGAATCGTGTAAATCCATGATATGCTTTTGAATCTTTTCATATCCACTTGTATTTGTTTCTATAATTTTTAATTGTTCAATTAGTGCATCGTTTGGGATATAACCAAGTTGTTTTAACATTGCATCTCTTTGCATTTCTTTTCCTTGTTTTTTTATTTCTCCAAAAATAATAACAGTTTTTTGTAAATATTCAGTATGATGTTTACAAGATTTAACTATAATTTCTAAGAATTCAAAAAAAGAGTAATACATGACTGAAGAGATACTAAAAAAAATAAAACAACTTCCACCATTGCCAGAATCTGCGATGCAGATAGAAGCTGTTTACCAAAATCCAGATAGCAGTTTTAATGATATGGTCAAAATTTTAGAAAAAGACCCTCTTTTAACAGCAGATATTTTAAAAGCGGCTAATTCCCCACTTTATGGTTTCAGTAGAGAAATAAATGCAATTTCTCAAGCTGTTGGACTTTTTGGAATGGGTACAGTGCGTGGTTTTGCGCTTGCTAGTATTGTAAAAAAGAGTTTTACACTCGATCTTTCCCCTTATGGAATTAATAATGAAATGTTCTCTGCACTTTCTAAAAAACAACACGGACTTATTATTGCTTGGTGTTTAAAAAAAGAAAATAAACTTTTAGGCATTTTATCTCCTGCGGCATTTTTAGTTGAGATTGGAAAAGTTCTTATTGCACAACAAATTATTACTGAGAAAAAAATTCCTTTATTTCGTGATGCACTTAAAGAACTTCAGAATGTAGAAGCTGCAGAGAGAAAAATTGTAGGTGTTGATGCACCAGAAGTAAGTGCTACAATTTTTGCACAATGGAGATTTGAAGAGAGATTGGTAAATGTAATCAAACACTGTCAAAAGCCAGAAGAAGCAAATCAAGAAGACAGAAAACCTGCAAGTATTTTACATGTAGTGAGAGTTGCTGTGCCTATGAATGGACTTATAACAGATGCAAGTATTGCAGCTGCAAAAGAGCTTATCACTAAATATGGTCTTGATATGGAAAGTTTTGATAAAGCTATAGAAAACGCTAGATAAAACTATTGTGAAAGCACTCCTTATAAAACTCACTCTCGGATTGAGTGAGCTAGACATTAACCCGCAAGAAAGAATCCATATAAATAATTTTTTAGCAAAAAAATATCTTAATTTCAAAGATAATATATACAAGTTTAACTCCAAATACCGTGCTGGGACTTTAGGACTTATTCAAAACGAAACGGCATATTTAAATGTCATTGGTGAAAATATCCGTGATTTGTTTATTGGCGAAGGAGACTTAGGCATCGCCAAAGAAGGTGACCTTATCATAGCACAAAGACTCTTAGGTGTAAGAGGCACTCCGAGTGCAAAAATTGCAGAAATTGTAGGTCGTGCTGTAAGCTATAGCGTGGCATATATTATCCAACAAAAAAATCACAGAGCTTTAGTAGATTTAAAAACAGAATATCCAATTGGTGCTGAACTCAGTGCTGATGAACTCAATTCTTATGAAATTGGTGATGTTTTTAAAGTTGATAATCAAGAAAATAAAGTGATAGAGAAACTTGGAAATATTAATAATCCTCTTGTAGATGAAAAAATAGTTCTTGCACAATTTAACAAACATGATGAGTTTATCCAAGAAGTTTTAGACCTTGCAACCTCTTTTAAACCCGTAGATGCTTCAAAATATCCAAACAGAAAAGATTTAAGAGATTTACCTTTTTGTACAATTGACCCAATTACTGCAAAAGATTTTGATGATGCAATTTACTATGATGAAAAAAACACAACTCTTTATGTGGCAATAGCAGATGTAAGCGAATATGTAACCCCTTTTGGTCCAATTGACAATGAAGCAATTTATAGAAGTTTTTCCATCTATTTACCTCATCGCTCTATTCCGATGTTACCTCGCCAACTAAGTGAAACACTTTGTTCATTGCAACCTCATGTCGATAGACTTTGTTATGTATTTGAGATGAAACTCGACCTTACAACACTTGAAATAAGTAAATCTCAAGTCTATGAAGCTATTATGCATTCTGATAGACGCTTTAATTATGAAGAGATTGACGAATTTTTAGAGGGTAAACTAGAGGCTCAAAATGATAAAGAGATAGAAATTTTTGAATATTTAACAAAGCTCAAAGTTATTACAGATGCACTCAAAGTAAAAAGACTCAAAGTTGGCTACAACTTCCGCTCCAATGAACTTGAGATGTTTATAGACGAAACTTCAAATCTAACACATACCACTTATGCCGAAGAAACCCCTTCTCATGCACTTATAGAAGATTGTATGCTTTTAGCAAATAAAGAGGCTGCAAAGCAGTTTGAACGAGGAATTTTTAGGATTCATGAACCACCAAGCCAAGCAAAAATCCAGATACTTTATCAAGAATTAGCGGGTATTGGGATGCAAATCGATATTAGAGAAACACTCAAAGAAACGATTACAGAGATACAAAAACAAGCCAGAGAAATGGATTTAGAATCTGAAGTCGATACACTTATTATCCGTTCCCAAATGCAAGCAAAATATTCTCCATTAAATTCAGGACATTTTGGACTTGGATTTGACGCTTATACACATTTTACTTCCCCTATTAGACGCTATTCTGATTTGATAGTACACCGTCTTTTAAAAGCGATTACCAATCATGACACAATAGAGGGTTCTTATGTTCTTAGAAATATAGAAGTTCTTAGCATGACAATAAGTGAAAAAGAGAGAGAAGCTGACACCATAGAAAAAGAATTTATGGCACGAAAATTTGCAAGATGGGCAAATGAGCATATTGGCGAAAAGTTTAATGCAAGAATAGTAGCAACAGAACCTGAGATGAAAGCAGAACTCCATGACGAAATCGTTGGAGCAAGAATTAATATCACTTCGCATGAAAATAGTATTCTTTTTGAAAATGTGATAGTTACAATAGAAAAAGTGGATATTGCCAAAGCAAAAATATTTGCAAGTGCTTTCAAAAAAGATGAGGAATAATGTACAAGCATGAGTTAGATAAGCACATAGAAAACAAAACTATTTCAAATAATTTTGTTCTTTTTGGAGAAAGTGCTTTTTTAATAGATATGTACACAAAAAGACTCACAACCATACAAGATGCTTCAACTCTTTCATTTTATTATGATGAATACAATTTTAACTCCGCAAAAGCACACCTTTCACAAGCTTCACTTTTTGGAGATAGAAATGTTTTAATCATAAAAACTGAAAAAAAAATAGATAAAAAGCAACTAGACACGCTCATTGAGTTTTGTGAAAAGAATCATGACAATATTTTTGTCTATGCTTATTATGGAGATGACCATAAAAGTTACCTCAAAGCTTTTGAAAAAAAAACAACCATGAGTGTGAGATTTTTCCAACCAAAAGAGTTTGAAGCGCAAAATATCGTAAGTAAAATTGCACAAGAAAAACAAGTAAACATTAATAAATATGCTATTTCCCATCTTTTACAAATTCATGCTGGAGATATTGCACTTGCATCAAATGAGCTAGATAAACTCAAAATTTATGATAAAGAGATAACTACAAAAGATATAGATAATCTGGTATTTGGATTAGCAGAAATCAATTTAGATGAACTCATAAAAAAAATTTTAGATAAAAAAGATTTTAAAGAGGATTTAAAAAAACTGCTAGAACATGGGGAAGATGAAGTAAGAATTATAACAGCTATCACAACATATATAACACAACTCTATATGTTTAATATTTATATACGAATTAATGGCATTCCAAATCCCCTGGAGATACTAGGCTACCCTGCCCCACCTCAAATAGTCAAAGAAAAATCAGAACTCTCACTTAAATTTAAGCCAGACATATATTATAAACTCCATGAGCTTCTACTCAACAGTGAACTTAAAATGAAATCATCCCATGTAGATACCGAGGCGATTTTACTCTCTACACTTATAAGAGTTCAAAGCCTCCTATAATTTCTTTTTATCTTTATGTTTTAAACTCATCTAGTTTGTCATTAAGACCTGCTGTAAGTTTATAAAGATGTTCTGAAGCTTTCGCTATTTCATGGACGCTATGTCCATTTTCTTTAGAAATTCCATCAATAGTTTCTATTTGAGACATAATAGAAGTGGAATTATTCCCAATTTGTATCGATGTTTCCAAAGATTTTCCAGCTTCGTTTGACGACCTGCTCATGACTCCTGAGGCTATTGCAATCTGCGCTTCTACATCATTTGCAATTATAGTCATGGATTTATACTCTTCAACATTATTGTTCATGCTCTGGCTACTGTCATTAACGGCCTGAACAACTACACTGATGGTTGTGTTAATCTCTGCAAGTGTTTTTTGTGTACGCTCTGCCAGTTTTCTAACCTCATCCGCCACAACCGCAAATCCTCGTCCATGTTCTCCAGCTCTTGCTGCTTCAATAGCTGCATTTAATGCCAAAAGATTTGTTTGGTCGGCAATATCTCCAATAATAGTAAGGATATCTTTTACCTGTGCTGCATCCTGACTAAGCTGGTGTAAATGAGAGGCTAATTCCTCCTCAGATTCCGCATTTTTATTGATGATTTTTACTAAATTGGTGACTTTATTTTTTGCATCTTGAAGACTACTGTTTGTTTGTATAAGTTCATCACGCATAAACTTTGAACCTTCAATGGATTTTGTAGCAATATTTTTAATATCTTGAGATGTTTTTACTGTTTCTGTGACAATTTTTTCTTGCTTGATTGCGCGTTCTTGAATCACCGCAACGGTTGCACTTAATTCTTCAGAAATTGCGGAATTTTCACTGCTCAACTGCTTAGTTTCACCAATACTATACTGAACTTTTTTAATAAAATCATTAATATTATTAGCAACCTCATGCATCTCATCTTTAGAATCGATAAGAACTCTTTTTGTTAAATCACCCTCGCCTTTGGCTAAATCTTTAGTAATCTTTAGCATCTCGTTAAGTGAACTTAGAATGTTACTCGATATTAAACTTCCCAAAACTATCAAAACGCCCAATGCTGTGATTAAGGTTACAATAGAACTGTAAAATATAGCCTTTTCTTTTTCAGCCATATTCTGATTTGCTTTCTTCACTTCTTTGTTTATTGAAGTGATAACGGCATCAATATCAGCACCTATATTACCGCCAATACCATCAATTTCATCATCTAACGCTGCCCATGATGCGTCTGTGGCTTGAGATTCAACCATATTTTTAAGCTTTACTTTCATAACTGGTTCGAGATTTTCCAAAGCAGTCACAATAGCACTCGCCTTTTCATGTTCAAGGTCAGTGTTTGCATCATCTAAAAACCCATTTTTCAAGCTATGGAACTTTGCATAAAAAGCATTCAAATCTCTTACTCTTTCATCAGAGATTTTTCTCTCTTCTTTATCAATAATAATATCCATTGCCATAAGTGTAATATCAGTTGCTAATTGATTTAAATCCTTGGCAATTCCAATCTGCTCAAAGCGTAGTGTTTGCTCATGAGCAGTTTCATTTAAATTCTTTATTTCCATATTGTTATACACTACATAAAACAAAAATAGTACGCTTGGAATTACAACAAGTAAAAAAACTTTTGCCTTTATAGAAAGTGTTTTTAGCAGAGACATGCGAGAGCCTTTTTAATAATTTTCTAATGTGATTGTAAGCTAATTTGATTAATTTGAACTTAATTTTTTTTGAAAAAATATAAATAAAACGAATATTATGAAAAGAAGAATTATTTTGATGTGTAGCAGATATAACGACGCAACAAGTGCATCGCTATTTTAGTTTTTAGATGTATCTACGATTTTTTTTGAACCAATCCATGGCATCATTTCACGAAGTTTATTACCAGTTATAGTAATGAGTTTCGTTTTATCGTTGTTACGCTCAGCATTCATACGAGGGTAACCTGCTTGACCTTCAAGGATAAAGTCTTTTGCAAATCTACCATCTTGAATCTCTTTTAAAATCTCTTTCATAGCTGCTCTAGACTCAGCATTGATAACTCGTTTACCTGAAACATAATCACCATACTCAGCTGTGTTAGAGATAGAGTATCTCATATCAGCAATACCACCTTCAAACATCAAGTCAACGATTAGTTTAAGTTCATGCAAACACTCGAAATATGCAAGTTCAGGAGCATATCCAGCTTCAGTTAAAGTTTCAAATCCAGCTTGAACCAATGCAGTTGCACCACCACAAAGAACTGCTTGCTCACCAAAAAGGTCAGTTTCAGTTTCATCTTTAAAACTCGTTTCAATAATTGCAGTTCTACCGCCACCAATAGCTGATGCATAAGAAAGTGCTAACTCTCTTGTGTTACCGCTTGGGTTTTGACCAACAGCGATAAGGTCAGGAATACCACCACCACGAACAAATTCACTTCTAACAGTGTGACCTGGTGCTTTTGGAGCAATCATCGTTACATTGATATTTGCTGCTGGATGAATTCTTCCATAATGAATATTAAAACCATGACCAAATGCAATAGTTGCACCATCTTTTAAGTTTGGAGCAATCTCATGTTTGTAGATTTCGGCTTGATTTTCATCTGGAAGAAGAATCATAACAACATCAGCATACGCAGATGCCTCAGAAACTGTCATAACTTTGAAATTTTTAGCCTCAGCTTTAGCCCATGAAGAACCACCTTTACGAAGACCAACAACAACTTCAACACCACTATCTCTTAAGTTTTCTGCATGTGCATGACCTTGTGAACCAAATCCAATCATAGCAACTTTTTTGCTTTTTATTAACTCTATATTACAATCTTTATCGTAGTAAACATCTAATGCCATTCTATTTCCTTGCGTGTTATTAAGAACAGAGCCTTAAAAAAATTTGTGCCATTGTACTTAAATAATGGTAAAACTTTTATTAGTTCAAACTTATAAATAAATTAAAATTTCTTAGCTTAATATCAGAGTATGTATAATGTTAAAAAAATATTGGAGCTGTTCTATGAAAAAATTCAATCTCTTTAAAGAAATTATTATCACAAATATACACTCTTTGCATCAAGCAATCAATTCTTCAAAGCTTTTTGGTATCACTGTAAAAGGTGACATTCAATATGAACCTTTTGTAAATGATGCAATTTTTATCTATAAAGGTAAACATATACCGCTACAAACGAGTGCGCTTATGCCAACAAAAAAACCTTCTTTAGAAACGATTCTTGGCAAAAATTATAAAGTTGTAGAAGACGAGGATAGAGTTCTCATTAAAGCATTTTCAAATTGGCAAGAGATTATAGGATTTAATACACCGCAAGCCTCTTATGATGACACAACTGCTGATGGTGTTGCCGAATTTGCGGATAAAGATTTAGAAGATATAGGTTGGCATGCGACAGAGTTTAATATTAATTATAGAACTTTAGTAGAACTTTTGGAAGAAAAATGTGAAGGAACACTTATTTGCATAGAACAAGAAAATCCTTATCAATTTAGCGGTCTTGGTTTTTTAAGCGACAATGAACAGGCAAAAAAAATACTTTTTGAATATTGCCAAAATGAAATACAAAAAATAATGAATGAAGATGAAAATTATAAAAAAGAAAATCTTACAGAAGATGAATCAGAAGCAGCAGAGTTTTTTCATATTCTTTAAAAAAGAGGGAAAATCTATCTCTCTTTTGTGTGAATTTTTTAGGTTCCTTCTAAAAAAGTGTGGGTAATCATCAACCTAAATGTTCCTAAATTTGCCATTAGGAATGAAAATTAAATAAATAATAAATTTAGTTTTGTAAAAAATTCCTATTTCAAGCAATTTTATAGAAATTTAGTTTTCTTAATTATTTAATTTCGATTCCTTATTATCATTTTCATCCGTGCAATAAATATCAAAAATAGCTCTTCTATCAACAATATTGACCCCCATTTTTTCAAGGTTTTTGTAAGTCACATCAACAATTGGAGACTCAATATCTAAAAGGTCATTTAAGAAACTAATAAGCAAATCTTTATGCTCCTCTGTCCCAAATAGCCACTTAAACCCAAAATCTGTAAAAGGGTCTATATATCTTTCTTTGACTGTCATGTACATTTTTTGTTCTCTCGTTTTTGATGTTTTGAATCATACTTGAAACTCTCTAAGAGTGGGATAAATTTGCTTTTGATTAAATTTCGTATTTAAGATAATATTACGAAATCTATATATATAAAAGGCTTAAAATGATTGGCAGAGTTAAAGAATTGGAAATCCTATCAAATGCTTGTGAACAAAATGAAAGTAAATTAATTGCTGTATATGGTAGAAGAAGAATAGGAAAAACATATCTTATCAATCATATGTTCAGTGAACACAAAAAAGATTGTCTCTTTTTTAGATTCACTGGTTCTTATATGCTTGAGGGTTCTGTTCAGTTAGATAATTTTGTAGAAGCTATTTACGATTGGTTTAAATGTGAGCCTTCATATGATATAACAAACTGGATGAGTGGATTTAATTTATTAAAAAAAGCCATTACTACGACTCAAACACAAAATCAAAAAGTGGTCATCTTTTTGGATGAAATACCGTGGATTGATAAAAAAAATAGTAGTGGTTTTTTAGGTGCATTGGGCTATTTTTGGAATGAATTTGCACTTAACCATAAAAACATCGTATTTATTCTTTGTGGCTCAAACTCTTCATGGATTAAAAATAAAATATTTGAAGATAGCTACGGACCACTCTATCAAAGACTTGATATAAAAATCCATCTTAAACCATTTGATTTAAAAGAAACAAAAGAGTATCTACTTCATGAAAAAAACTTTCAAATTGATGATAAAACCATAGCAGAGACTTATATGGTATTTGGTGGTGTTGCTAAGTATTTAAGTTTACTAAATAGTTCAAAAACAATAAGTGAAAATATTGATGAACTTATTTTTAATATCGATGGACACTTAAATAAAGAGTACCGTGAAGTTTTAAAATCTCTTTTTGATTCAAAAGCATCCTATTATTCATCTATTATCAAAATTTTAAGTGCAAAACAAAGTGGGCTTACTCAAACAGAAATTGCATCTGGGTTAGGGGAAAAAAGTGGCTCAAAAATAAAAGATGCAGTAGCTGAACTAAGTGAAGCTGGATTTATTATAGGACTTAGTAAACTAGGTTCTAAAATAAATGCCAAATATATCATCAGTGACCCCTTTGTACTTTTTTACAATAAATGGTTGAGTGGATTTAGTAAAAATGAACTTATCTCTTTGCAAAAACCATATTTTAATAGTGTTATGAATTCTCAGAAATATGCCATCTGGAGTGGTTTTGCTTTTGAAATATTATGTTTAGTCAATATAGATTTATATTTACAGACGAGAATGACAAAAGGGTTAGCTAAAAGCTATGGTTATTGGAGCTTTGTAGGCAATGATGAAGATTATGGAACACAGATAGATTTTATCGTGGAGTATGAAAATAGCGTTTATGACATAGTGGAGTGCAAATTTTACAATAAAGAATTTGTGATAACCAAGGATTACAAAGAAAATATTTTACATAAAGTAGAGATGTTTAAAAAGTATGGATTGAAAGGGAAGTATGATATTAAACTTGTGATGCTTAGTTCCTATGGTTGTGAGAAAAACACTCATTACAACGCTCTTAACATAACAAGTAATATTACATTAAATGAAATTATGAAATGATAAAAAGTGACTACATCGACAGTTTATCTGTTCGGTACTAGGTTTTATTATGCTTTTTTTCAACGATTTAACCTAACTTCATCATCGATTTTTTTTAAATCCCTATTCCTTGGGGTTTATAAAGGGTTTTGAAAATTTACCTGCACTACAGATGTAGTGCAGGTAAAAATCAATAAGCCCTATTTCAAGGGGTTTTCATCAAACAGATGATGAACTTGGGTTAACAAGCTCTATTGGCGATGGTTTTGGCTATTTCGAGCTAAAGCAAATACAAAGTCCTCAAAACTCAACATCTCCACACTCTCAAAAACACCTCTTTCATCGTAAGTTACAACTTTATGCTTGTATCCACCATCGCTATCAAAAGTTCCAAAAGCTCGAAGTTCTCTAGTTCTTGTTTTTTCATCTTCCATTTTGTACGACACTTGATAAAGAGTAGTATCACATCTAAAATCTATTTCATAGTTTTCTTTGATATAGGTAACTTCATTACAAATTGTATTCAACACGACAAAGACTGCATTTTCTAGCATCGTGCCGTTATTCTGGCTTCTGTTGATTCCTAAATTTAAAAAGCCATTATCACTTAGATAGAGTTTTTTGGCAGATTTTATTTGCTGCGACAATTTTGTATGATAAGCACTAATTGTATTTAACAAAAAGTTATCTTCAAAATAGTTGATGTACTCTTTGATAGTTTTTGCATCTATATCTATTTTTTTTGCTAGGGTTGTGTAGTTGATAGAAGTAGTTCCATTTGACACCACATAGTAAAAGAGGTCTCTTATCTGTGAAGAATTTTTTATACTGTACCTTGGGACTATATCTTTGAAGATTATATCTTCTGCTATATTTTTAAGTGTATCTTTTTTCAGCATATCATCATTTGATGATATTACATCATAGTATCCGCCCCATTTGAGGTATTCATCTTTGGCTCTTGATATTTGGATTTTGTTTGTTATTTGCTCTAATCTTGTGCTAAAAGCAATCTTTTTGTATATCAAAAACTCCATAAAGCTAAAACTATGCACTTGCAATTTTAGCACTCTTCCTGTAAGCATAGAGGCAAACTCACTTGATAACAATGATGAATTCGAGCCTGTAATGATAAATTTGATATTGCTATTTTCATATTTTGATTTAATAAACACTTCCCAATTTTTAAATATCTGTATCTCATCTATGATGAAATATACTTTTTTGCTTAAATCTGGATTTGTTAATTTTAGATAGCTTTCATAAATCGTACCCAAATAACTTGCATCATTTTTATAGGGGATAAATTCTGGTTTTTCAAGATTGATAAAAAAGATATTTTTAGCATCACTTGTTTTGAGTAGCTCGTTTATCATAAGCTTTGCTAAGGTACTTTTACCAACTCGTCTTGCTCCAATGAGTGCTACAATTTGTTTTGCACCAAGAAATGAAAGTGCTTGAGGTAGTATCTCACGATTTACAAAGTGCTTATAAGCATTTGAGTTGTTCCAGTGAGGATTATCTTCTAAGAGAACTGATTCCATATTTTATGCCTTTTATTAGGAATGTATTTCGTATTTAATCATATTTTTGGTAAAAACTACCTTTTGGAAGCTCATTTACAATATCAACAGTCTGAACACTCACATTTATGAGACTTAGCAATAAAGCAAGTTACTTTAGTATAAATCAACTATTGCCATATTACATCAAACTACAGCATAAATTTTTTGCATCTTAACTCTTTTTTTAGGATATATAGACAATTTTTGCTTTTATTTATTCTGCTATTTGTTTTTAGATGGCAATATTTATAGTTAATTCTTTTTACTTATAGTTTTTTTTTGATATTATGTGCATAAGAAAAAAAAGACAATAATAGGTGTAAGATGACTGAAGAAGAGTGGCAACAAAAGGCTAAAAGTGTGATAAAAGTTGAATTAGCTAAAAAAGATATTGGTTACGAAACATTATCAGAGATGCTAAAAGAGATTGGTGTAGAAGAGAATAAGATGAATATTGCAAATAAACTTAATCGTGGGAAGTTTAGCTTTGTTCTTGCTCTTCAGATATTTAAAGCTTTAGGGCTTAAAAACTTGAGATTGGAAGATTAATTATGGCTATTTATATATTGTATTTACAGAATAATAATGGTGACACCACACAAAAAGAAGTTGAAGCAGAAAGTTCTTTAGAAGCTGTAAACTTCCTTTCATCATACCTTTTTTAAAAAAAGAGATATTTAAAAATCCCTATATTTAGGGGTTTCTATAACATTGAGATATTGACATATTGATTTTAAATTAGATTTATTGAGATAAAATCAGTTATTATCTCAATAAATTGGTTTATTTATAGACATTATTTAGCTTCTTGGATTTTTAATATTCTTCCAAAATCCCATAAAATAGGGATTTTTAATTATTTCTTTTTTTGAATTAGGTATGATAAAAGAGAGTTAGAAGTAAAACAAATACTTATTTAGCTTTAAGCTACACTTTTTTTTGCTTTTAAATTATTGTAATC
>CAMCYC010000048.1 GCA_945883795.1 Sulfurimonas crateris
ATCTTGATATCAATCATTTATTGCTCCTATAGAAAAATTTACTCAAAATATATAAACTCATAATCACCGCTATAACCCCACTCTTCATACATCCATATCCACTCATCAGGTCTAAAAAAACTCTCACATGTCAAAGCCCAACACTCCAAATTAAAGAGTTCTGCTTCATCTCTATAAGCTTCTACCATGATGAACTTTTCTTTGCCTACTCTTTGTATCTCTTGCACTGCTTTTTTTAAATCATAAATTTTAAGGTTATGTAATGTTGTAAAAGAGAGAACTAAATCAAATTCATTATCGGCAAAAGGATAGCTCTCTTGAGCGTGATGAATAAATAGATTTTCTTTTATCTCCTCTTTTGCATGTTCTAAAGCATAACGAGAAATATCAAACCCTTTTATGGTTGCATTTGGTAATAATTGTTGCAATTCATAAAGCAAAAAAGCTTTTCCGCAACCAACATCAAGAATTTTGCAACCATCTTTTAAATTATATTGTTCAATTAAATCAAGGGCGACGATTTTGTGACGACCATCATATTTATAGCCGCCATAGCCATATTTTCTATCACCATCCCAATAATCATATTCATACTCTTTAGATTTTATCATGCACTCAATTTTATCATCCATCATTCGTGCTACATAATCTCTTGGAGTTTTGGTATGAAGTTTTGTGACAATATTTAAAAGTTTACCCATCCGTAATCCTCATTTTATTCAAAAAATATACCGTTTAACTAAATTGCATGTTTTCATATCTCAAAATACACTTATCCAAATCTCTATAATCTTTTACATATCTACTATTTTTCAACAACTTAAAAAGTTCTAAAACCTGCTGTTTTTTATCGGGACATGATGATAATGACATTAACAAAACAGTTGCCAAATCATCAAGCCAAAGAAGTGCAAAATTATCAATTTCATTTGATACATAACTCATGGATAGTATCTTTAAACTCATCTCATACAACTCATCTATTAAGCACTCTTTCGTATCATAAACAAATGCGGCAAGCGTTCTTATATAATAGAACTTAGATTTTAAATCTGAAGGTTCGAGCAAATACTCTTCACTGAAATTTTTAATAAATTTTTTTATATATTCAATCATTAAACTATCATTCAATTCTAAGGCATAAGAGACAAAAGTGGAAAAACTTCTAGGATTAGTAAAATCTAAAAACTCAAAATTCGTATTTATTGAATATTCAAGGAACTTCTTTGCTCTATCGCTAAAAGAGGTGCCTTCGATAAAATTATCGATTTGGTTGTTTGTTTCTTGAATTTCAACTCTCGAACCGCATCCCAATTCATCAACTATTTTAAACATCTCTTGTAAAAATAGCAATCGCAAATCTTTAACGGCATGCTTACAGTCTCTTCCGACGACTATTTCATAACTGCTTCTAATTCTTCTTAGATATAAATAGGGAAAGCCTGTTTCATAATTCATCTTTTTACTATTTTTTAATTGCAACAATAACTCATTCATATTTAAAAATTTAATATTTTTTCCCTCTAAAATATCCGATTTTTCTATATCCTTAATGATTGTATCGAGTTCTTTTGAACCGATAAAACGATTATTATTTTTCGTTATCAACTCACCGTTCACCAAAATAATTTTTATATTTTTATTTATTTCTCGAATCTTTGCAATTAATTTCTTAATAGTAGCCGTATAATCCGGAAATTCATAACTCTCAAATTTTTTAAATCCACAAACATTTAGCTCTTCTGAGTAAAGTTGAAAACATGCTATTTTGTTTAAATCTTCATTAAAATATGGAATTGATGGCGGGAAAATTTCAATTAAACAAACATCATACGATTTTAAAAAATCCAATGAAAACCATTGATCTTGAAGCTTTGGCATCGATTCGATACCGTGAGAAGCTTCTCTCACGGCTTCCATGTCATCTTGAAACAGTGTTTCATAGTTGACTAAGTAGTGATGTACCATCTCTACAGTATCAAAATGTAAATTTGTATAATTAGCCATATGTCCAATTATACATCTTCCCAATCCTATGATTTTTAACTTATTTATATTCATCGCTCAACCAATCAAGTGTTTGTTGTAAATTAGAAACATTTGTACCCAAAGTTTTTACTAAATTCATCGATTCTTTTATATAATCAACACAATGGGCCTCTCTCAAATGAGGATATATAAATAGATTTTCATCCTCATATTTACCGACAATAGGTAAGAAAACAAGCTTTATTTGATGTTCATTAGCAAATCTAATTGCATCTTGAATTAAATGAAAATTACTCTTCATAATGACAAAATTCCAAGTCAATATTTCAAAATTATTTTTATATTGTTGTATTTTTGATAGATGTAAAATATTCTTTTTTACTTTTTCAAAATTTGAGCTGTTTCTAATTTTTTTATATATATCGGGAGATAACGCATCCATTGATACATAAAAATTGATGGGGTTATCACCCTCTGTTAGTATATCAAGATCTTCTTCCGAAACTAAAGCTCCGTTTGTAATGACTATAATTTTTTGTCCATCCGACAAGCTCTCTTTTAATTTCAGAAGATAACCGATAAAAGATTTATCGACAAAAACTTCCCCGCCTTGAAACCGTATCCAATAAACTTTTTCTATATCGGAAAACATTTTTTGAATAAACTCCGGAGGAACCGTAGTCTTGTTATGATGATCTTGATGACACATTATACAATCCATATTGCAAAACTCGGTCGTTTGAATATCGTATGTTACGGGTATGCAAGTTGCAATATTTGAATCGCTTTGTATATCTCTTTTTAAATTATTTATATTTTGTGAAAAAGTGATATTTTTTGTATAAATATCCGCCCATTCATCCAATATATATTGTCTTTTTTTATGCTTATTTAACTCATAAATTATTGGACAATCACTATGGCAACCTGCTTCCTTATATTTCCCTTCCCTCATGAGCCTCCGAACATTTTGCATCGGCTCGCCGTTCCAAATCTCATCCATACTATCTTTGTATATATCGCCCAAAGGCGTTGAGTTACTACAACAAGGTTGTACCCTACCGCCCCACCTAAGCAGTATCCCTGACCAAGGTTCGGTACAAAATGTACTCATTTTATCATTTTGTTTATTCACTGCTTGAACCATTAATTATCTCCTTCATTTTTTTTGCAATATTTGTGCCATCAATCTCATAATGCTTTCTCAAATAATCTCTATTGCCTATTGCATGAATATATTCATTTTTAAGACCAAATTTATAAATTTTTTTCTCACACTTATCTCGCAACATGGTTCCAAAACCACCATTAATAAAATGCTCTTCATAGGTAAAAACTTTATCAAAATTAGTTAAAAAATCTTCCCAATCAAAATCACTTGTAAGCATAGGAACAGTGACAATATTCAAATCAACAATCTCTAAAATTTTTGAAATTTCATCTACAATAGAGCCATGTAAAACAAGAATATTTTTTGAACTACTTTTGTGGATAAAAAGAGGTTTCGTAATATCTATATTTTCTTTGTGGATTATAGCTTCGCCATTTTTAGCAATTCTTATATAACTCGGTTTATTACTTTTGTAAGCGTATTTAAAGCATTCAATAGCTTCAATTGGGTCAGCAGGAGAAAATATATCAAGATTTGGCATGGTAGAAGCAAGAGTAATATCTTCAACCACATAATGAGTCATGCCCGCTGGTGCATAAGTGATGCCACTTCCTGTCCCTATTAAAATCACTGGTAGTTCTTGATAGCATATATCGTTTCTTACAAATTCATAAGGACGCATAATCACAAATGGAGCGATATTATAATAAATTACTTTATGCCCCATTAAAGCCATGCCAGACGCAAAACCAACATCGAGTTGTTCATTCACTCCTGGATTAAGAAATTGTGGGCTTGTATTAAAATCATCCCAAACACCTAACCCTGCATCACCTGCAATAACAAAGAGAGATTTGTCATTTTGAGCTATTTTTTTTATCTCATTTGCTACACTATTTCTCATCTGATTCTCCGTTTAAATGAGTTAAAGCTCTGTGTTTTACTTCATCACTTACAATATAATAATGCCAAACAAGTTTATCTTCCATAAATGCAACCCCTTTACCTTTTATGGTGTCAAATATAATCATTTTTGGTTTTGTTGTATGCGAATTGATAGCTTTTTCAATCGCTTCATGATTATGTCCATCTACTCGTAACACTTCCCAATTAAAAGCTTCAAATTTTTTATCTATTGGTTCATAAGAGAGAAGTTCATCTGCTCTGCCGTATCCTTGAAGATTGTTTCTATCTATCATGACAACTAAATTATCAAGTTGTAGTTTTGGAGCAAGCATTGCCGCTTCCCAAATACTTCCCTCTTGCGATTCCCCATCTCCCATAAGTACAAACACCTTTTGCCCACTGTTTTTGAGTTTGATAGCATGAGCCATCCCTGTTGCAATTGGCAAACCATGTCCTAAGCTTCCTGCACTTATCTCAATATAAGGGTTTGTAAGCCTATCTGTATGAGCTGGAAGTGTTCCCCCATTTTGATAATACCCTTCCATATCTTCTTTAGAGAGTAACCCTTTTTCATGTAAAGTTGCATATAAAGCCATAGCAGAATGGGCTTTTGAGAGAATAAAAATATCTCTATTTTCATAATCATCAAGGCGTAAAACTTTAAAATATAAAACACCCAAAATATCACTACAACTCAGAGCCGAACCAATATGTGGAGAGAGTGCTAAATTTGCTATATGTAAAATATTTTTTCTAATATTCATTACTGTTTGTTTCAAGATAATTCCTTTTGCACTTTATCTATAATTCTTTTTGCCATTTTTTCATAACTATATTCTTGACGAATAAAAGAAAAATCTTTCTCTTTAACAATGCCAGAAGTGAGAATATTTTCTAAATCTTTAATATGAAAAAACTCAAGCCCATCTTCTACTTTTTTATCATATTCATCTTCGCCCCCTGCTCTTACATCTAAAACAAGAGGAATGGTGCCACTAAAAGCTGATTCTAATGTTCGTTGCATTAAAACATAACCACCAACACAATACGCATAAGTAGCACTATTATAAAGCTTAGAAACCTCTTCCCCATAAGGAGCCATCCCTTTATGAAATTTTTTGACATACTGATTTTTTTCCCAACCAGCTCCATAAATTTCTACTTTGTATTCACCTGTATTAATTCGACATAATTTTTCAATGCAATAGTCTCTCAAGAGATAATTATAAACTAGGTCTATGTAATCTTTAGGTTTATTATATTTTTTAGCAAAATATTCTATATCACCATTTTTTCCACTTGTGATACAACTTTTTTCTTCAAAAGAGCAAAGTACATCATTGAATATTTCTTCAAACATTCTATCATGTCTTAGATGTTCACTAGCATAAAAATAGGATGTCCCTATAAAAACTATTTTTTTTTCTTTTTTTATCTCTACTCTGGGTTTAAAAATATTTCCATTCATTAGAAATTCTTGATATTCTGATTCTATGCCAACCTTTGACAACCTTTCTCTAAGTCCACTAGTTAAATGAAATACAAAATCTCTTTTTCGTAATTCTATTTGTTTATTTTCATACATAAAAGGAGCATCATCCTGAAACCAAATAAAATTAAACATCTCTTTTGGTAAAAAATCATTATGTAAATAATCTATATTCACAACAATGTGAGGTTTAAATTCAAACATATTCTTTAAATGCCATGCAAAATATCCACTATTTTGATTAGAACCCCATCTTTGCATATCATTTTTTTCTATAGAAAGAAAAGTCTCATATCCTAGATTCATAAAGGCATTCATCAATCCTTTTGCCGTATGTTGTAAAACAGTTGTAATACGAGAAGTAAGAAAAAAAATTCGTAAAGGTTCGTTAAAATCTAATTTTATTTTTCTTATTTCTTCTTTGTATAATTTTTCAAATTCAGCTCTTTTTGCAACTGCTTCTTTTTGCGCAGTATCAATATATGTTTTTATCTTATTATTTAATTCCATATTAGAGGTATCATTTACAGTAATCTCTTCTATCAGGCCATAATCTGTCTCACACATAAAATCATAAATATTTTCTAATGGAAGATGTATCAGATTTTCTAAATCACTTTGAATAGGTTCCCCATGGTAGTAACATATTTGCAAATCATTAAAGAGTCCTGTTCGTATCTGTTTTTTTGCTTGTTCATAGGCAGATAAAGAATTTAAAAAGTAAGTAACCACATTAAACTCCAAAACTTTTTTGTTTTTTTATATAATAAGAATAAATAATATGGTCTAAAATCATATGCATATCTTCTACAAGACCATATTCCCCTTTATTGGTTGCTACATGAAACGATATATCAGAGAGATTTTTTAGTTTGCCACCATCAAAGCCACTTACACCTATTAATGTTGCACCGATTAGTTTTGTATATTCTCCAGCTTTGATAATATTAGGAGAATTACCACTACATGAAAGAGCAATAACAATATCCTCTTTTTTAAGGATTCCTTGAAGTTGCAGTGAAAAAATAGCATCATATCCAACATCGTTGGCAATAGCACTGCATGAAGCAGTATTATCTGCTAAGGCTTGAATATTCACATTCAGCAAATCTCTTCTTCTAAGCCCTACACCAATATCATTTACCATGTGTGAAGCAGTTGAAGCACTTCCACCATTTCCAATTACATAAATACAAGCATTGCTATTATTTGCTTTTTCTAAAACTTCAATAATTTTAGCAATTACTGTCGTATCTATTGTCTCAAAAAGAAGAGTTAATTTTTGTAGATATTGTTTTGCAAATAAATCGGCATCCATAGTTATTTCCTAGTTTTTATTTTATAAAGCTTTAGCAATTATTGTTCCATACGAACTGGTATATTCACAGAGGCTAAAGATTGCTTTATCATTTTTGGAGTGTATTGAGTAAAATGAAAGATATAAGCAGCTCCAAGAGCGTCAGCTCCATGTCTAATAGCATCGATTCCATGTTCTAAGTTTCCCATGCCACCATTTATAATAATAGGTATTGTTAATGCTTTAGTAAACATTTCGAGGAGTTCTATATCATATCCCAAAGTTGTTCCCTCGTGGTCTATGGAAGTAAGTAATATTTCTCCAGCACCTTGTTTTTCGTACTCTTTTGCAAGAAGAAGAGGATTTATTTCAAGTAAGCCTTTTTTTTTATTAAATACTTTATATTCTCCAGCAACTTTTTTAACATCAATAGAGCAAACCACACATTGAGAACCAAAAATAGTTGCTATTTCATGAATAAATGAAGGATTTTCAATAGCTTGAGAATTAATAGAAACTTTATCTGCACCAGCATTTAAAACTGTATAAACATCTTCTATACTATTAATACCACCTCCAATAGTCAAAGGCATAAAACATTCTTGTGCCATATCACTAATAAGTTCTACATTAAGAGGCTCATTATTTAAACTTGCATCAATATCTAAAACTATAAGTTCATCTACATTTCTAGAATTATAAATTCTCACCGTAGATATAGGGTGTCCAATAGTTCTATAAGAGGTAAATTGAATACTTTTTACAAGTTGCCAATTTTTTAATAACACACAAGGGATAATTCTATGTTTTAACATGCTAAATCCTTTTATAAATTGGCGAAATTTTTTAAAAGTTTTAAACCATAAGTTTGACTTTTTTCTGGATGAAATTGCACTGCAAAAATATTTTCTTTTTGAATTGCACAACTAAAATCAATACCATATTCACAATGAGCTGTAGTAACATTTTCTTGAGATTGAAAATAGTAAGAATGGACAAAATAAAAATCAGTATCTTCAGGAATATTTGTAAAGAGTTTTGACTGAGATATAAAATGAACATTATTCCACCCAACATGAGGTACTTTTAAGTTTGTTTGGGGAAATTTTACAACCTCAGCATCTATCCAACCAAGACCTGTTGTTTCTCCAAATTCATAACTTTTTTGTGCTATGAGTTGCATCCCTAAACATATTCCTAAAAAATGTTTTTTCTTGACTAAAACTTCTTGATTGAGTAGGTCAATAAGTCCTAATTCTGCTAAATTATTCATAGCATCTTTAAATGCTCCAACTCCTGGTAAAACGATTTTTAAAGCATTTTTTATAACATCATGGTTGTTAGTAATAATGCAATCTATCCCAATTTTTTCAAATGCTTTTTGTACAGAACGCAAATTTCCCATGCCATAATCAACTATTGCTATTGTATGAAACATAATATCTCCTATTTTACAAGATATTCATTTTTTCTCACAAGTGAACCATCAATATCTCGTACAAAATTTCCTTGTGTATCTCGTAAAAATATCTTTTTATTTGTAAAAGAATCTACAATTTTATTAAATTCTTTTTGTGAAAGTCCTGTATATTCTAAATATTTGGCAATTGCAAGTTTTGGGGGAATTCCATCATATTTATTAACAAGCCTCACCCCCTCTTGCCTTGAGATATATCCAAGTCGTATGTCAAGACAAGCGTTATCTGTTGCTCGTCCAAACCCATATTTTACATATTTGAGGTAATCATGAACATGGTTACTATAACAATCTAAATTCTCAAAATTTTCATAAGTTGTTTCTACAGGTCGTTGTGCTACTTGAAAACCGTTTGCTTGTGATTTTTTAAGCACTTCTCGCAAATCCCATTTAAAATAGTACCCTAAGAATAATCCTGTAACACCAACTTTATGAATATCTTCATCAGTTGGATAAGTGTAAAGGGATAAATCTTTTTCACTTAATCCATCAACTCCAACCATATCTGAAATTCGATTCCCAAGTAAACCTCCAAACTCTTCAAGCCATTGTCTATCTAAAACATTTCTTGTTTTACTTGTTGCAGGTCCACCATATTCTATTTGTGGGCTTTCTCCCCAAATAATAAGTGGCACATTAAAGTTAACTGCCATTTTAGGAACTGTAGTAAAAATACCTAAATGGTTTTGCCATTCATTGTCTCCTGTACGGATAAAAGCTTCTTTTGCTAATTTTTTATAAACAATAGGATTTCGTTTGATATGGATTAAATCAACTCCTAAGTTATTGAGATTTTCAAGATTTTTTCTCCCAATTTCTGTTGGAATTGTTGGCTCAAAACAGATACAAAGAGGATTGAGTCCAAGTTCTTTTACTTTTAGAACTTGAAAAGTGGAATCTTTCCCACCACTTACACCAATAATACAATCATAATCTGGATGTTTTTTATGTTGTTTGACTAACTCTAAAAATTCTATTTCCCTTTGTTTCCAATCAATTTCGCTATTTTTAGATTCTTGGGAACGACAAGCATCGCAAACACCATCTACATCAAAATGTAAATCAGGTTTTGTGTCAGGCATAACACATTTTGTACAAAACTTCATCTATTTTATCCCCAAAACAACTTGAATTTTATATCCCAAAAGTTGTTCATGTAATTTTTTTTCATCAATAAGATTTGGGATAAACTCTTTGTTGAGAGTGTTTCCAAAATAAGGATTCTCATAATTTAAATGATTATTAATAACACCAATTTCTGAAATAACTGTTTGCATACTTAAGACTTTTAAGCCACATTTATTGGCTAAAGCTTGAATCGTTTGAACTCCATACAAATTGACATGCTCAAGTCCATCAAACATATTACATTTTTCTTGTAAAATTTTTGCAGCTAATGAATCTGAGCTAGGAATTTGTAAAAAAATAACACCATCTTTTGTTAATAAATTTTTCATTTGAATCAAATAATTTTCCCCATCTTTAATGTGTTCAAAAACATCCCACATGGTAATTGCATTAAATTTTTTATCAAAAGAGATATTCTCGAGTAATTCGTTATAGACTCTATGTCCTTTTGTTTTTGCTATTTCAATCTCTTTGCGATTAAGTTCAACTCCATGTGTTATCCAATTTTTATTTTTTGCAGTATCTAAAAATATTCCAGAGGAGCAACCAATATCTAAAATGTTTTGGATATTGGTATTATTTTGAATTAAATCAAGACCTTGATTATACAAACTGACATAGAAGCTATTATCACTTGCAACTAATTCTGATTGATTGGCATGATTATTTTGATAATAATCAACTAGCGCATCATTTCTAAAAACTGGATTGAGATAAACCATAGAACACTCTAAACATTTAACATACTCTCCACCCTCTTTAGAAAATATTTTATGGTAGTTATTTTTATTGCATACAGGACAATTTCTCTCTTCTACCCATTTTTGCTCAAATAAACCCGTTTCTTTATTTAGATACCGAGCATGATTTGAGATACTTGCTTCCCATAATTTCACTCTTTCTTGATGTAATTCTTTAATTGTTTGTTGCATTTATTTTCTCCTCAAAATTTATTCAACATATTTCCATGCAAGTGGTGTTGCAAATTCAATATCTTTAGTTGCTTTTTTACCTAAGATACTTTTTAAATATTTTGGATGTAAACCATAACTTGGTCTGACACTTTTTATATTTTCTTCTGTAAAAATTTCCCCTACTTTTATATCTTGAGCGACATAAAGGCTTCTTGCAAAACGGCGATTTTTTTTCTTTTTGTTATCCATATTGTAAGTAACACAACCTAAAAGCTGTTGTGTATCTCTAATAGCTTTTACCATATCGGCAAATTCTTGCTTATCCATGGAAAAATCAGCATCTGCTCCACCAATCGATTTATCTAAAATAAAATGTTTTTCTATCACTTTTGCACCAAGAGCAACCGCTATAATAGGAGCTGTAACTCCAATTGTGTGGTCTGAAAAACCTGCAATAACTCCAAAAGTTTGTGCCAAATTTGGGATAGTTTTTAAATTTGCATCTTCAAGTGGTGCAGGATATGCAGAGGTGCATTTAAGTAATACAATCTCAAAATTTTCCTCCGATTGACAAATATCTACAGCATCTTGAATCTCTTGTATCGTTGCAATTCCTGTTGAAATAATCATGGGTTTACCTTTACTTGCAGTATAACGGATAAGCTCATAATCTGTAATCTCAAAAGAGGCTATTTTGTAAGCAGAAGGATTGAGAGTTTCTAAAAAATCCACAGCACTTTTATCAAAAGGGGTAGAAAAAATATCTATTCCAATTTCTCTAGCATATTCAAAAAGTTCTTTGTGCCATTCCCATGGAGTATAAGCTTCTTTATATAAATCATATAATTTTTTTCCATCCCAAAGCGTTCCGCCTTTGATAATAAAATCATCTTTATCACTATCTAAAGTGAGCGTATCAGCTGTATAAGTTTGTAACTTTATTGCATTTGCACCTATCTCTTTGGCTGTTTTTATTGTTTCTTTTGCTATAAAAATATCCCCTCCATGATTTGCACTAAGTTCTGCAATAATATATGTGCCATCTTTTTCTAAATCAAAATTACCTATTTTCATTTTATACTCCAATATCCAGTTTTATCACTGCCAATTCTTTTGATATGTTTTTGCTCTTTTAGCTTTTGTAAATATCGTGTTATTCTGGACCTAGAGAGCTTAGTTTGCTTTTGTAACTGTTAAATAAAACTCATTCTCAACTTCAAAGACTATAGCTAAAGCTTTGTCTTGAATCTCATAAAGTTTTTTATAATTTATGCTGTCCATTTTAGCTCATCAATCAGTAGCGGCTTATCTAAAAAATAAACCTCCGCAATATTTTTTCTTCTAAAGATATAATTACTGTTAAAAATAGGAACTTTAAAATTTTCAAGAAGCATCACAAGTTCATTCCTGCTAAATATGTTCAAATCAAGAAATAGTTTTGTACTGTTGAGCAATATTTTCTCAAATAAAAAAGCCTTCCTTCTGAGGTCATTTCCTCCAAGAATACTATTTATTTCAGATTCTGTAATATACGAATCCCAAAAAAAATCTTTTTGGATTCTTTTATAGTTTATCATTCGCTTCCTACTTTTATTTTTTAATTTATTTTACCACATCTTTCACGAGTTCCATACAAATTACTTTTCTCTCATTCACATATTTCTCCGCCATTTCTTTAAAACCATACTTTTTATACAAACTTTGAGCTCGAAGATTTTCTTCAAATACTTCAAGTTTTAATTTTGTCATTTTTAAAAAGTCATACGCATATCTTACCCCTGTTTCCATAAGTAAACTTCCAGTTCCTACAGTTTTTAGAAATGGATTTGCATAAAGTCCAAATTCACATTTGTTTTTTTCTTTATTTATTTTTGTAAAATAAACTACTCCTATTATTTTTCCATCTTTGAAAACTGAAAAATATTGTTTTGCATCATTCTTTTTTAAAGATTCAATAAAGTTTAAATGATTTTTTTCTAAAACAATCTCTGAACTATACATCCACTTTCTAACATTTATATCATTACGCCAATCAAGAATCATTAATTTTTCTTCATGAGACAAATCAAAAAAATGTTTTAATTCTATATCTTGAAATTTCACTTTAACACTCTTACACTTTTAAAAGCTTCAACATATTTTTTCCCAACTCTCATTCCATGATACTTTGCACTCAATTCTATCCCTTCTATGCTTCTTGGATGTGGGTATTCGCATAGTTCTGAAGCGTATTCATTCATAGCTTTTATTTTCAAGTCTATTGTATCGCTAATATCAAAAAAAGTATTTGGTGAAAAGGAAAGCGGATAATTCCATTCGGTAGATGAGAGTATCTCAAAGCTGTATATTTCTTTTACGCACTCATTTTGCATGGGTCTAGTGGCAGTGATTACTGCTTTGTAAGTTATCTGATGGTCGATATTTAAATCTTTTTCATAATGCGTAAATATAATATCGGGCTTTATTTCATCTTTTATTTTTGAAATTACTTTGACAATATTAAGTAAATCAACACTGTCAAATCTATTGTCGGGAAAACTCTCAATAAAGACTTTTTTAATACCTATGACATCATTGGCTTTTTGTATTTCAGTATTTAAAACTTCAAGTTCATCTTTTTTATTTTCAACCTCTCGCTCGTCATCTCTACTTGTTTTGCCTTCCCCAAGTATAAGTGTATAAGCTTCATAGCCCTCTTTGATAAGTTTGGCAACTGTTCCGAAACATCCTAATGCCTCATCATCGGGGTGTGCAGCTACTATTAAAATTTTTTTAATCATTTTGTTAGTTTTATTGAGATAACTTCTTTGGTAAGAGAGAAATTATTTATAAAATTTTCATGAATCTCTTCTCTGATTTCTTTAGCAAATTTTCTATTGTAAAAAGTTGTATTTTCTACATAATTCAACAAATCTTCTTCTTTATCAAAATTTATTTTATTTTCAAATAAGGATATGTCTATATCTTTAAAATTCATTTCTTGCGCTATTGATATTACATCATTGGAAAAACCATTAATTGAATATAGTACTCTTTTATCAATAGAATATATTTTACTTAAAATGTTAAATATTTCTACATTAGTATTTTTATAGGGCATAACAATCCAAAGAACACCATTTTCTTTCAAATGAGTATAAATATTTTCAATCAGAGTCTCAACATCTTCCGTATAATACAAAGCATAAAAACTGTATATCAAATCAAATTTTATATTGTCATCCACAAATGAGTTTATGTTGTCGAATGAATCATTGATTAATTTTAGTTTTGGCAGTGAGCTGTAGTTTTTCTCAATTAAATCTATACTATCCTTAGAGATGTCACATCCAAAGTAATTACAAGTTTTTGGTAACAGGCTTGAAAAACTTTCAATTTGCTTTCCAGTGCCGCAACCTAAATCCAAAATATTAGAATGTAATGAAATTTTTGGCATGGTATTTACACTCCAATGCTCAAAATTATTTATAGAATTTTTATTTATTTCTATCCTTTTTTGTAGAAATTCGCTTGATGTTGCTTTTGTTAAAAAATTATCTTTTTTCATAAAACTTCTCCTCTATTTTTTGTAAGTATAGGCTGTAATTTTCAATTAAACAGTTAATTATATCATTCAATTGGCTGATTTCAAGATAATTTAGTGCCAAAAAATCTTTTTTTAAATAGTCATATATGTCTTTTTGATTATCAATTGTTTTGATGATTATAAACGGAAGATTCATAAAACAAACCTCATTAACTGTAACGCTCGGTGTCACTATTGCAAAGTCTGAATTATTCATAAGGTAAGCAACATCATTTGAATTTACATATAGTTTGATCCAAGTTTTATTTTTAACGTATTTTTTTAAACTATTTAAATTTTTATTTGCCGTTGTGCTTAATATAATAACTTTTAAATTATTTATATTACTCATTTTTTCAAGTATTTGTATATTGATATTAATATTGTCAGTGCCCCCCATTGAAATAAATACGGTGAGTATTTTTTTATCTTTAATATCTCTTTTATTTAATTTAATTTTTAAAAATTCATCTCTTAAAAGTGTATATTCACTGCCACATCTCAGCTCACAATGTTTTGGAACTAAACCTTTATATTTTTTTTTCTTTGCACTGATATTGTGGTTTAAAAGTATGTCACATGTATGTTTTTCATAAGTATCATCGAGTGAC
>CAMCYC010000049.1 GCA_945883795.1 Sulfurimonas crateris
TAAACTGTAACACTTGGAGTGTTGTTATTATTGTTTTGTGAAAGTGTATCAATTGGCTCTGTAAAGTTAATTGTAATAACTTGTCGAGTATCATCTTCCAACATTAAAGCTTGACCGCTTAGTGATGCATTGCCTGTAACTGTCGTTGGAACAACAGAAATAGCAGCATTTACAGATTTAACACGAGGAGCAATAACATCATTATTAACAATTGGAGTTACTTGGATATCACCAACATTGATAATTGAAGTTTCAGAATCTGTTGATGCAACTATGTTATCAAGCGCCAGAACACCAATAGGCAACACAATAGTTGTAACAGGAGTGATACCTTGTGCTACTTGTTCACCTTGTACAGTGTAGTTAGGAACTACATAGCGTAATTCAGAATCTGCAGGTAAATTAGCAAAGCTAAAGAAACCATTAGCATCTGTTGTAGTTGTATAATTACCAGTTGCGTAAGTTGTTTTAACACCATCTTGGTCTTGAGCTGTTGTACCTGCTGTACCGCTGCTATTCAATACATTAGATGCTACGCCTAGGAAATCAAGTGTAATTTCTTGATTAGCTACTGAAGCTTCAGAAGCTGTTAATTCAAGTTTACCTTTTACAGTAGCACCCAAATGTGGAAGAACCGCAGTACCTGCTTGAGCTAAATAACCATCTATAAAAGTTTCAGAACCACTTGTTATTGCACCAGCAGCTGTGCTACCTTCTGCATCATCAATTTGAGCACTTGGAGTTACAGTAACTGTAGCACCTAAATAACCAGTTGGAGCAGCGATAGTAATTGATAAAAGTTGACTTGCATTAGCAGCATCAGCACCTGCCGTAGTTGTTACAGGAACATCAAAAAATGTATATAAACCACCAGCATTTGTAACAGCTTCTTTATTAGCTAAATAAACTTTTACACCAGATAATGGGTTACCATTTGTGTCCATAACTGTACCTGTAACAGTACCTTTTGGTGTATTAATTACTTGTGTACCATTACTAGCATTTGTTGTACTGTTTGAACCAGTATCACATCCTGCAAAACCTGCTACTATTAGTGTAGCAGCTGCGATTGAAACCATTGATTTCTTAAAATTCATATATTCTCCTTTTTTTTTCGTAACGAAAGAACTTGCAAATTCTTATTGGGCTTACAACTTTGATTAATTTAGTATGCCAAAAATTAAATTTATACTCTTTTATTAGACAATTTTACCAACATATGTAACAATAGTTACAAAAAATTTATCAGCAAAATATGAAACTCACCTTGCAATTATATTGAAGTAGGGCTTAAAGCAATTTGAAGACTATTGTTCTTTCTATGGTACAATATTTCGGTATACTGTAAAACTCAAATATAGCATCCAAAGTCTGTACTTAATTCTGTTTTTTTCTCATATCAAACTCTAAAATCATTCAATCATGCCTAAAAAGCTATCTCAAATTTTGTTGGCATCTTGTGCTAACTTTGCCCATGCAGATGTTGGGTCAATGTTTATCGCTTCTTGGTATGCTTGTTTTGCTTCATCATCCATCCATAATTTAGTATAGATAGAACCTAAAAGATATTTTTGTCTTGCTCGTTGTTCTTTGTTTAATTCTCTTGCATCGAGTGATTTAATAATATCCAATGCTTTACGAAACTCTTCTTTACTTCTATAGGCTTGATACAAAGTAAACTCTACAAAAGGGCTTTGAGCAAAAGAATTGGATGCTGTTTGTATATCCATCACTTGCATTCCATATTTAATGATGATATTATCATCTTTTGTGTCACTTCCAATTGCCAAAACTGCTATATATCTATCAATATCTGTGACATCTATTCCATATATTTCTTGCAACTTGTAGATAGATTCTAGCATTTTAGTTTTGTTTTCTAGTCTTGTATATGTGTCAAATAAAATGCGATATATATCTTTGTAAGGGGAATCTTTTTCATCTTCTATAAGTGTCAACAAATCTTTGGAGGCATCGAGTAATTCACTATAATTTCCAGTTGAAAAATCTACTTTTATATAACGATAAAGCCATTTTTTTCGCTCTTCTAAATCTGTTGCTTTGATATTATTGGATGCTATTTTTTTTGCTGCTGGATAGTCTGCACCTTTCATGAAACAATCATATAAACCCTCATCCCAATCACTAGAGAGTGTAATATTATAATCATACGAAATCGTCAAAACCTCTTGGCACTCTTTTTGTTTGAGCGCATTTTTCATGACTCCAATTGCAGAGTCTTTGAGGACATTTTGTATATTTGGATAAATTTCGGTGTCTAAGTCTAAAAGAGCTTGTTTTACTCCGAGTACATCACTATAGCGTTGATTCTGTAAAAGTAACTTTGCTTTTTCATAAAGAGCTTTATCCCCTATAGTATCATCTTTATAGGTTGCAATAAGTTTGTCATATTCTGCTAATTTTTCTGTTACATTCACATCTATTTTATCACTTACATCAAAAAATAATGCATCTTTAGCAATTTGTACTTCTTCAATATAACCACCCTCTTTATATCTTTTTAAATAAGTATTTAAAGCATCTAAAGCATCTTTTTTTCTGTCTGTTTTACATAACCATAATGCACTATTTTTTAGTAATTCTTCGTAATTTTCCTCACCGCCATTCATCTCATCTAAAAGAGCTTTTGCTATAAGTGAAGCTGTTAAAAAGTCATTTTCTTGTAAAAAATTATCTATCATAATCATTGATGTGGCTAATTCTTCTTTAAAAAAACTTGGTTTTGCAGTTAAAATCTTTTCTACATATATTGCAGCCTCTTTTGCATTTGCATAAGAAACTTTATATTTGGCAAGATTATATGCTGCTGTTACTGCAATTGTTACATCTTGAGTCTCTTCAAGTGCTTTTTTATAAAACTCTAACGCTTTACTTGTACCACCAGCATCTTCAAGCATCTCAGCACGATAAATATAGCCCCACTGCGTAAAAGGAGAAGTATCATGTTCAGTAAATAATCTGTCATAGAAATAATCTGCATCTGTTTCTATTCCCGTTTTTCCATAAGCTCTTGCTGTCAAACATAAAACTTCTGGCACATTTTCATCCGATGAGTAGTCTTTTAAATAGGTTTTTGAAGAGCTAATCACACTATCATATTCATCCATTTGATTAAACACTCGTATCCTATAAAGAAGTAATTCACTCATAAATAATGTATCTGGATAATCTTTGATTACATTATCTATCAAAGAAAGTGCTTCAGGATATCTTTGTGCTTGGTATAATTTTTTAATTTGTAAATAATCTGTGACATCTTGCACTTTTTGAAGATGAATAGGATTGCCTTTTATATCTAAACCACCAACACTTGGAAACATCTCTTTTTTTAAAGAAAAAGGGAAGTTTATTGCAGTATCTGATACTTTTTCATTTTTAATATAAGGCAGTACATCTTTATACCCTACAACCATCCAATGGTCTGAAATTTTAACACTTGCGTCATAAACAGCATCTTCTTTGGATAAAGTAAAAATCATAGGGAAAAGTTTCATTTTATATTTTGGGGTAATAATTAAAAAGAATGTTTCATTTTTCAGCATAGTATTTACTTCAAAAAAATTATTCTGCAAGATTCTAAATTTTTGTGTAGGTTCTTTAGTAAAAGCACAAATGATTTTTCTTGTTTCATCAAAATCATCTTTTGTCGCTTCACAAATAAATTTATCTTTTTCTTTAATATGTAGTGTTGAATAATCTTGAAAGTTCTCTTTAGCACTAGTCATGGTAACTTCTAGTGCAAAGAGATTAGAACAAAGAAGAAAAAAAGGTATCCATCTCAACAAATTTCATTCCTTTTTTTAATTTATAGTTTCTTTTAATACCCGCTATTATATACAAACGAAGTAATAAATTCTACTAAAGGGTTTACCAATATAAAAGCAAATACAGTTCCAACTGCTGCAAAACCTATGATGCTTCTAAGAGGCAATGAAGAATTATTTGTAAATACTTGTTCTTCTGCACCTTGAACAGGCTCTTTCATGAACATATAAACAATAAGTTTCAAATAATAATACCCAGCTATTGCCGAGTTAAGTGCCATGATTAATGCAAGAAGCGTATACCCTGCATTGACAGCAGAAGAAATCATGTAAAGTTTTCCCCAAAAAAGTGCAAATGGTGGAACACCTGCTAAACTTAACATAAAGAGTCCCATAATAATTGCAGCAACTGGTGATGTTTTTATCATCCCTGCAAATTTATTATAGCTATGGTCTGAAGTTTGGTACCATGGAATATTTTTTTGTCTTGAAATCCACAACATGGCAAAAGAGCCTAAATTTGTAAATGCAAATAACACCCAATATAAAAATAAAGCACTATTTGATTGTGTCGTGCCTATCAAAATTGCCGCCATAACAAACCCTGCATGAGAGATTGAACTGTATGCCAACATTCTTTTTACATCTGTTTGCACCAATGCCCACATATTTGCAGCAGTCATAGTTACCACAACAAAAAGATATAAAATAACTTCTAACCATACAACACCACTGTGAATCAAAAATTCAAAAATTCTCATAGCGACAATAAAACCAGCTATTTTTGGAACAATTGACATGTAACCTGCCATTGATGCACTTGAACCTTCATATACATCTGGAGCCCATGTATGAAATGGAACTAAAGAAAGTTTGAAGCCAAGTGAACCAAGCATAAAAGTAACAGCAATTAAAACATACGCTATATCTGCATAACCGTTTCCTGCTAAAACTGTAGCAATTTGGTTAATTTCTACAGAACCTGTAAGTGCATAAAACACCATAGACCCTAAGCTAAAAAATGCCGCAGAAAGAGCACCCATTGTAAAATATTTGACAGCTGCCTCAAATGATTTATCACGATTATGCATAGCGATAAGTGTATAAAGTGCCAAAGAAGCCGTTTCTAATCCAACAAAAATAAGAATTAAGTTATCTGTTGCAACCATGAATTGAAAACCTGCAATCATGAATAAAAAGAGTGCAAAAAATTCTGGATAAGAGAATTCATGAAATCTTTTTGATGTCAAAGAGAGAGGAATAAATACAATCGAAGCACCAACAATAATAAACTGTGACAATATCGCTAAACCATCTATGAGCATGACATTAAACACACCTAGGACAGTTCCATTTTTAGCAAAAATATCCGCTGATTCTAACAATGCCCCAAAATCTACAACTAAGAATATTACAGAGAGCATGACATATAATGATTTATCTTGTCCACTTTTAAATAAATCTGTAATCAAAATTAACAATGCACCAACCACTGGAATAAGCATTGGCAAAAGAGTAATGAGATTTAATGACTCTAACGAAACATTGACTGATTCTAACATTAGTGTGCCCCCTCTTGAGAATTTTTATCATTGATAAGATTAGGAATTCTAGATTTCGCTTCTGGCGTAATCGCTTTGTCATGCATTAATTGAACAATAGCTTCAACACTATTATTAATTGGCTCTAAAACAGGTTTTGGATATACGCCTAACCAAATACTAATAATTACTAATGGAATTAAAGCAAATAACTCTTTTTTATTCAAGTCTGGAAGATTTTTGTTTGCTTCGTTTGTAACTTCACCAAAAAATGCTTTTTTGTAAGCTGCTAACATGTAAATAGCACCCACAATAATACCAGTTCCTGCAAGTAAAGTTAAAATATGAGATTGTTTATAAAAACCTAAGAAACTTAAAAATTCCCCTACAAAGTTGATTGTTAAAGGCAGACCAACGGAAGCCATCATCATGATTCCAAAAACTGTTGCATATCGAGGCATAACAGTTGCTAAACCACCAAATTCACTCATCATTTTTGTATGTCTTCTATCATAAATAACACCTACAAGGAAAAACAACGCACCCGCTACAACTCCATGACCTAACATTAAAAAGATAGAACCAGAAATTCCCTCAACATTAAGTGCAAATGTACCAAGAATAATAACGCCCATGTGTGAAACTGAACTATACGCTACAACTTGCTTAATATCTTTTTGAGCATAAGCAACCATCCCTGTGTAAATAATCATGATAATTGCAAGAACAGCAATTGGCATCATGTAAAAAACAGAAGCATCTGGAAATAATGGTAATGAAAATCTTACAAATGCATAAGTACCCATTTTAAGTAAAATTGCCGCAAGCATGACAGAACCTATTGTTGGTGCTTGACCGTGTGCGTATGGTAACCAAGTGTGAAATGGAAACATTGGCACTTTGATAGCAAAACCAACAAAAAAAGCTGCAAATAACCAAAGTTGTAAATTTTCTGGTAAAACAAGACGGTACCAATCAAGAATTGCAAAAGTCCATATACCACTTGCTTGATAGTAAAAATATGCCATAAATAACATACCAACAAGCATCACAAGTGAACCTGTGAAGGTATAAAGGAAAAACTTAATTGAAGCGTAAATGCGAAGAGGTCCGCCCCATGCTCCGATGATATAAAGCATCGGTACAAGTGAAAGTTCCCAAAATACATAAAACACTATCGCATCAAGTGCAGCAAATACACCTGTCATGGTCATTTGTAAAAATAACAAAGTGATAATCATATATTTTACTTTTTTTATCTCTCCCAAAGAAGCGATACCAATTAAAGTAAAAAATGTTGATAAAATAATGATAAATACAGAGATTCCATCTACACCTAAAATGTAGTTTATCCCAAATACTGGTACTAATGGAAGCGTTTCCATAAACTGCATGCCAGAAGCATTTGCATCAAACATGAACCAAAGCAATAAAGAAAGAGCAAACTCTATTGTAGCCACAGCCACACCATAAGAGCGAATACTGTCTCTTTGAATTGCAAATCCAAGCACTGCAGCCAATGCTGGAAAGAAAATTAAAATCGATAAGATATTATCTAACATCTATTAAACTCCTAAACCTGATAAAATTGTTTTAATTTCACCAGAATATCTCGCTGCAAGTCCAAAAACTACAGCTAATGATAATAAGCCAACTGTACCTGCTACCATCCATTTAAGCATAGTAGAAAGATTACCACTTTGCATCGCTCTTGTTTTTTCACCCGTACCATAAACAATACCTGCTATACCATCAACACTTGCATCCACAATCTTCATATCAACTTGTTCCCAAAATACCGTTGAGAGTTCACGGTAAGGTTTTACAAAATATTCTTGATATAAATAAGGGATATAGTATTGATTAAAAAGCATTTTATAGACAAAACTATTTTCCATTTTTGAAGTTCCATTTGGAACTGTGATTGAACTATTTGCGTATTTTTTGTAAGCGTACAGTATAGATAAGCCTACAAAAAGTTGTGTGCCAATTGTCATAATCCAAAATGTTAAATGGGAATGGATATGGTATTCAGTTGCTGGTAAAAGTGCAGTTACCATCTCAAAATATGTCATTTTAAATGAACCTGCAATAATCGCAAGAAGTAATAATGGACTCATCCCTATAAGCATAAATTTATACGCTTCATGTGGATGAACACCAAATAATTTGTATCGCTCTTCACCATGGAAAATAAGTGCTACAAGTCTAAATGAATAAAACGCTGTTAAACCTGCAGTAAATAATAAAACTGTATATAAAATAAAATGATGCTCAACAAAAGCAACTTCTAAGATTAAATCTTTTGAAAAGAATCCAGCAAATGGATAAATACCAGCAAGTGCAACTGAAGCAAGTGTCATCATGATAAAAGTCCATTTCATTGGCTTTTTGAGTCCACCCATTTTAAACGGGTCAAGTTCATCATGCATAGCATGCATAACATTTCCAGCACCCAAAAATAATAATGCTTTAAAAAATGCGTGAGCCATCAGGTGAAACAATGCAACCCAATACGCACCCAGACCAGCTGCGACAAACATGTATCCTAATTGTGAAAGTGTAGAATACGCAATAATTCTTTTCATGTCACGGTTTACAAGTGCCATAGAAGCAGCAAATAATGCAACAAAAGCACCAAGAGATGCAATAAATAAACCAACATGTGGAATTAAATCAAATAATGGGCTTGAACGAACAACTAAATAAACACCTGCTGTTACCATGGTTGCAGCATGAATAAGTGCAGAAACAGGAGTTGGTCCTTCCATCGCATCGGCTAGCCATGTATGGAGTGGAAATTGTGCGGATTTACCCATCGCACCAATGAAGAGGAAAATTCCTATCCAAGTTACTATTTCGGTATTTAAACTAGGCATTGCAGCAAAAGCTTCAGTATATTGGAGTGTGCCTGTATGCCAGTAGATTAAAAATAATCCAATCAACATCCCAAGGTCAGCAATACGGTTCATAATAAATGCTTCGTTTGCAGCCCAAGTAGCACTCTCTTTGTGATACCAAAAACCAATAAGCAACCAAGAACAAAGACCAACACCTTCCCAACCAATAAAAAGTCCAGCAAAGTTATCACTCATAACTAAAACCATCATCGAAAAAACGAAAGCAGAAAGGTATGAGAAAAATCTATTAAAACCTTTGTCATGGTCCATATAGCCAACTGAATACACATGCACAACAGATGAAACTAAGGTCACAACCATCATCATAGTAACAGATACTTCATCAACCACAAAACCAAATGGGATATACAAATCACCTGTTTCCATCCATGTCATCAGCTCAACATGAACAACGCCACCGCCATTTAAAATATGCACCAAAAGAACAATGCTACTTACCAATGCAGAGATAATTAAACCACTTGCCACAACACCCGTAAACATTTTCTTTGGTGTTGCAGTAAAAAGTGCAGAAAACAAAGAGCTAACAAGTGGTGCGAATAACGCTATATATAAATATAATTCCATCTTTTTAACCTCTCATCGTAGACATTGTATCAAGGTCTATATTGCCATGGCGTTTGTGCCATACAATGAGCAAACCAAGACCAACAGCAACCTCTGAAGCAGCGATTGCAATTACAAAAAATGCAAACATCTGACCAGTTAAATCACCATAATAATGTGAAATTGCAGCAAAAGCGATATTTACAGAGTTCAGTAATATCTCCGTTGCCAAAAACAATAAAAGAAGATTTTTTCTACGCATAACACCCACTAAACCAATTGAAAAAAGGATAGCAGAGAGTGCAAGATAGTGATTGAGTCCTATTTCCATCATGAAAGCACCTTTTTGTTTTCTTCATCTCTCATATCTCTTATTTGCGCTTCGTTCATAAGAGTTAAAGAAAGATCCATTTTTTTACCAGCTAAAACAATTCCAGCAACCATAGCTACAAGTAACATAATTGCAGCAACTTCAAACGGTACAAGGTATTTCGTAAATAATACCATTCCAACTTCTTGTGTATTTCCAGCACCCTCAACAATTGGATAAAGAGCTGTGATATTACCAGAAACTAAAGGAACTGCAAAAATTACAACAACTAAAAATGCTACTAATACACTTAGACCCAACACTATCATGCTATTGCCATGCTTTTCTTTGACCTCTCTTGTTGTGTCAAAAAACATCATACCAAAAGCATATAACGCCATAACTGCACCAGAATAAACAATAATTTGCACTGCACCCAAAAAGTCAGCACCCAAAATAAAGAAAAATGCAGATATAAACAACATACCAGCCGCTATTGCAGAAAGTGCATATAACGCCTGTTGTGTTGTAACTGCAATATAAAACATCGAAATTGTCAAAAATGCAAAAAGATAAAAAGCAATTGCTTCAAACATAACCTAACTCCTTAATATGATAGAGGTGTTTTTTTGACACGCTCATCTTCATGTGGTGTAATAGAACCAAAACCTTCAAACTCTAACTGTTTTCCAGCTTTAAAAGCATCAATTGGCGTTAACATATCTTCGTATAAAACAAAGTGTTCCCTTTGTTCACTACCGTTTTCATAGCGACCACCATGAGTAATCGCAAGTTCTGGACACACTTCAGCACAGTAGCCACAAAAGATACAACGACCTAAATTGATAGTGTATTCGCTTACCTCTTTACGAGAATTTTCATCTATTTTTGTATCCATTTGAATACAATTTGAGATACAAATTTTTTCACATAATCCACAACCAATACATCTTTCAGTTCCAGATTCCCATAATCGCTTCATCTCATGAACAGCACGGTACCTTGGACCTATTGGCATCTTTTCTTGTGGATATTGCACTGTATGAATATCAAACTTTATCATCTCTCGCAAAACAACCCAAAGACCAACAAAAAGTTCACCTTTGAAAGTTCTTTTTACTACTCTTGTAAATTTTCCCCAACCATCCGTAGGATAATCAGGAATATCTACTAAAAAGTAGCCGTTCTCACTAACATCTCTGTTATTAAATTGCTCATTTTTCATTCATATCCCCTTAAAACATCATCACTAAGCCAGTGATAACAATATTTACCACCGCTAATGGCATGAGCACTTTCCAGCATAACCACATAAGTTGGTCTGGTCTTACATCTGGCCAAGCAGCTCTTGTCCATAAAAAGAAGAAAAAGAAAAATGCCATTTTTCCAAGTAAGCCTAATGCACCGAGTAAACTTCCATCTCCATATCCACCCAAAAAGATAAGTGGGATAACAAATGAGATAAAGAACATGTTTGCGTACTCACCAATAAAGAAAAGTCCCCATCTCATACCCGAATATTCTGTACCAAATCCATCAATAATCTCATGGTCATTTGCAATTAAGTGAAATGGAGTTCTTCCAGTTTCAGCAAATGCTGCAATCCAAAATAAAACAAATGCTACAGGTTGAGACCAAATAATCCAATCACCAACACCACCAGCTTGATAGTTATTAAAATCAATCAACGATAAAGAACCAACCATCATAATCGGTGCTAAAATTGATAAACCTGTTACAACCTCATAAGAGATAAATACCGCCGCACCTCTTGCAGCTGAGAGGAGTGAAAATTTATTAGCAGATGCCATACCACCTAAAAGTGGACCATATAAACCAACACCCATAATTCCAAGAATATATAAAATACCAATATTAATATCTGCCACAATTGGATGCACTGTGTATCCAAAAAGTGTAAATTCTGGTAAAAATGGGATAGCCGCTGCTGCCATAAAAGCAGTTGCCGCAGTAATAACTGGTGCTAATTTAAAAACTTTTGCCACTACATTTGTAGGGATAATATCCTCTTTTGTAAAAAGTTTGATACCATCTGCTGCAACTTGTAAAAGCCCAAAAGGACCAACATTCATGGGTCCTAATCGGCGTTGCATAAATGCAAGAACTTTTCTCTCAAAGTAAGTGCCTATCCCCGCTAATGCAGAAAATATGAGTAAAACTACAACGACTTTTATTATCGTCTCAATTAAATATGCTGTATCCATATATTACACCTTTTTAATCGAAGCTGTTGCAAAACGGTACGAACCAAACAAAGCTTCTGAGTTTATTTTAGAATCAAATGTTGGTAAACATGCGATATCACCACTAATTTTATTATCACTAATAATATTTAAAACAAGTTCACCTTTATCACTTTTTATCTTCACACTATCCCCCTCATTAAATTCTGATTTAGCAAGGAAATCTGCACTCATATAAATACCTGCTTCTTCATGAAGCGCTGTTGTTTTATTTGTAAACGCACTAAATTGTCTCACTGGATTTGCAAGATAAATGAGAGTTCCTGAGAGTTTTTTATCACTCACTGGTGCTACGGCTTCATCTTTACCCATAGGTATTTCAACATTATCCAAAAGATAACCTCTCACTTCTGTTCCATCATTTTCATAACGGTTTGGCAAGCAATCAAATTTTTGTGCTTTAAAACCTGAACTCAAAGGTAATGAAGCAGTGTATTCAATCACATATTGTGCATCAAAGCCAAGTGCATTTGCAATATCATTAAGCTCATATCCATGATATGCAAGTGCTGCATTTGTTGGATTTACTCGTTTGTTAATACTTGTGAGCGTTCCCTCTTGCTGATTTATAGCGGGCATATCTAAATCGCCATCACCTAAAGCAGAAAGTATAAAATCACCTTTCGTGTTATAACCGATTGTAAATTTCCCTTTTGTGTCATCAAGTTCACAAATAAGTGCAACACCTAAAGAGTTTGATAAAGGTGGAATCATTGTGAGTTTAAATTCTGTATATTTTTCAACCAAAGCTACCAAACGAGCTAAATTTTTAGCATTTGGATGTGTGTAAAAATCTGGTCCAACAATCAAAGAAAATGAATCTTTTTTAGCAAGATTTTTTGTGAGAGTTTCACTAAATTTCTCATGAGCATTGAGCATTTTGAGAAGTTTATTCTCATCCACTTTTACTTTTTTAGAAACTTTTTTGGTAACCATCGTAGATTTTTCTTCCTCAACTTCCTCTTCCAAACCTGTTTCTGCATTGAGTTTTTTTACTTTAACTTTTTCTATCACTTTTTCTTTTACATCTTCTTCAACTATTACAGTTTTTTCATAATGAAAAGAGGATAAATATTTCGCTAATTTTGCAGGAAGTTTTGTTTTATCAGCAAAAAGGTCAAGAATAAGATACATAACTGCTTCTTCTTGAAGTGGTGCATGGGTAACTGTTAGAATACTTTTGCCCAAACCTTCAATAACTGGGTCACTTATAGGGTGAAAATATAATCCCGCCCCTTTATTGACTGTCATGGAATTGTTGAGTGCATATCTTGCGTTTGGATTGTCGCTTTTAAGAGCTGTTCCAACAGAGATAACAAAATTTGCATTATGTGTCTCTTTTAAATCACTACCATAAAGTTTTGTACCACTTATTTCACTGTAATCTTTTAAGAATGTCTGAAACGCTTTTGCTTCTTTATTGACAAGTTTGTACCCATTTTTTTGTTTGAGTGCTTGAAGAAGATACGCTTCCTCATTTGTAATCGTTGAAGTAAATTCTATTGTATCAGCTTTTTTAAACGCTTCTATCGCTTTTGCAAATGCCACCTCATCTTTAGAAGTGACTCTATTTTCATAATCAAATCCATATCTTCCAGCACCACATAATGAAACATAATTCCATTCATTCATGACACGGTAAATTTTATCTTCTGGATTTTCTATACTTGTATGTTTTACATCATAAGAGATTTGACATCCAGCCGAACAATGTCCACAAGTTGCAGGAATTTGTTTCAGTTCCCATGCGTTTGATTTATACATAAAATCAGTATCAACCAAAGCACCAACAGGACAAACAGAAGCACACTCGCCACAACTTGTACAATCAAGCATATCTGCACCTGAAGTTAAGCCGATAACAGATTTGTTGAGTTTATTCCACATCGCATACGCATCTTTTGGCATACTTGCTTTATAATCAGCACTTAATGCATCTGCACCACGAGCCACAGTTTTTAGAGCATTATCTCCAATCATATCTTTACATGTAGTTACGCATCGCTCACAAACAATACAAAGACCTGGGTCGTAATGGATATGTCCCCAATCTTTTGATTCTCTTGCTACATCTTTGACTGTATAACTTTGAGAATCAACACCCATTTCGAGTGTATAGTTTTGAAGTTCACATTCACCTGATTGGTCACAAACGCCACATTGAAGAGGATGATTTACATCATAAACTTCCATGATAGCCCGTCTTTCAGACTCAATCGTAGCTGTTGTAGTCGTAATTTTCATCCCATCTTTAGCTTTAGCATTACAAGCATAGACCTGTTTGCCATCAGCTTCTACAAGACATATACGGCATGCTAGCGTTGGACTACATCTTGATAGATAGCATATCGCAGGAATAAAAATTTCATTCGCACGAGCAGCATTTAAAATATACTCACCCTCTTGCGTTTGAATCTCTTTTCCATCAATGTTTATAGTAATTTTACTCATGTATTACCCTCACTATTTTGGATTTTTCAAATCTGTATCTACTTGCATCCATTGCATCATCAAATGTTGGATTCAGTGCTACCGTACCTTTTAGCTCATTATCAAGCTTAAACACTCTTTTAATAACTCTTGAGCCAAAAGTTATCTCAATTGTATCACCATCAGAAATTCTTGCCGCAGCTGCAAATTGTGCAGAACCTTTAAGCGTTGTATCTTTTTCTAATTGTTTTGTTTTATTTGTATATTGATTAAATTGCAATATTGGATTTGAATGATAAATAACAGTTCCATTAAACTCTGGCAAATCTGAAATCTCTTCGAGTTCGCCATTTATCTCACATGCAACTTCATCTAGTAAATAGCCTCGATTATCATCACCATGAAGTGATAAAAAGTTTTCTAAACAATCAAATTCATTTGCTCTAAATCCTGATGTTAAAGGAAGTGCTTTTGTATAATCAATACTATTTTCACTTTGAATGCCACATGCAAATGCTATATC
>CAMCYC010000050.1 GCA_945883795.1 Sulfurimonas crateris
GTAATAATAATTGAAGCTGGTACTATGCTTTCGCAAACACTTTACGAGAAGCTACAAAGACAAGAAAAAATATATATTTCAAAAAAAAATGAAGATAGACAAATATTGAGTTGTGCAACATTAAATAACTATGTAATTTATAATATCAACAATTTAGAAACAGCTTTAAGTTTTTTATATACTATAAACAATAAAATTTTTGATGAATATTATAAATCTCAAAACGACTTTATTGACATGGCTTGTCTTGAAGAAATTGTTAACATTATAATTGTATTAGTGAAAAAACACCCAAAATTTTTAAAAGAGATTATCCCCCATTTTTCAACTAAATATGAGATAGCATATCACTCGTTACATGTAACAATATATGCCATAACACTTGCCCATTTTCTGAATTTTACCAACGAACAACTTTTTCAAATTGGTAAAGCAGCTATGATGCATGACCTTGGAATAAAAAAAATCAATGAGAAAATTAAACAAAAAGATTCCTCTTTAACGCTTGAAGAAGGGGAAATAATGCATAAACATAGTGAATTTAGTTTAGATATTGCAAAGAAAAATTTTGTCAGTAATCAGTATATTTTGGATGCTATTGTTCATCACCATGAAAATCATGATGGAACTGGCTATCCACATCATCTCAAAAGTCAAAATATTCGTAGTTTTGCCTCTATTTTATCAATTAGTGATGTTTTTGATGCACTGACAAGTGAGCGACCTTATAGAGAAAAATACAGCACTTTTGATGCACTAAAAATCATGATGAAAGATGAGACTACAGCTAATAAATTCAATCAACAATACTTCAAAGTTTTTCTAAAAATGTTGTTAAATAAAGCCTGATAATAAGATATTTTTTGGCTATACATTTCTATTTCTACAACTTTATTATGCTTTTTAGCACCTTGCAAAAGAAGTGCATATTTTCGTAGTAAAGTTGTAAGAATTACACTAGATTTTTTTTCATTTTTCCCATTTTCTAATAACTTTTCCAAAGCAATAACTCTAAATCTATCCATCCCCCAATACTTCATACTCAATTGGTCTGTATCACCACCATATTTCGTTATCAGTTTTTTATCTACAAGTCCAATACTATGTTCACATGACACTCGAAGCCACAAATCATAATCTTCACAAACCTCCAAAGCTTCATCAAACAAACCAATTTTATCCAATAAATTTCTATGAATAAGAGTTGCTGAGGGAGCTATAATGCAATGTGATAAACAGTGTTCAAAAATCTCACCACCATATTTAGAAAATTTTTTGGGAACATTAATAATTCTACCATCTCTTATCCAAAGCTCATCCGTATAACTCATCTGTATTGTTGGATTTTGTTGATGAAAAGCAACCTGCTCTTTGAGCTTATCCTCATGCCATGTATCATCAGAATCCAAAAATGCTATCCACTCACATGTAGCATTTTGTATCCCTAAATTTCTAGCACTTGAAACACCAGAATTTTCTTGATAAAAATATTGTATTTGTGAAAAAAAAGTTTGAATTTCTGAAGTGTTATCAGTAGAACCATCATCTACAATAATTACCTCTTTTGGCATGTAAGATTGTGAATAAATAGAAGTTAATGCTCTTTTGAGAGTTTCAAAACGGTTATAAGTTGGGATTACAACCGAAATGTCCATCTGCTACCAAACTTTTATTTCGTTGTAAAGACTATCTCTCTCAACAGGAATAAATCCGCTATTTTTAATCAGTGCTGTAAATTCCAAAAGATTCACACCATTAGCACTTTTTGCTCCAGCAGCAGAATTAATAGATTCTTTTTCTATCGTTCCATCCAAATCATTTGCTCCAAACTCTTGTGCAACTAAAGCTAAATTGACCGTAGAAGTAACCCAATATGCTTTTAAATTTGGGACATTATCTAAAACTATTCTGCTAATTGCCATCGTCTTTAAAATCTCATTTGCAGTAATAGGTGCTTTTATTTTAAGATAATTATTTTCAGTTTGATACACAAGTGGAATAAAACAATTAAAACCACCTGTTTTATCTTGAAGTTGTCGAATTCTCATCATGTGGTCAATTCTATTTGCCCTACTTTCGACATGTCCAAAAAGCATTGTTACATTAGATTTTTTGCCTCTTTCATGCCATTTTTGATGAATATCTAACCATTGTTGTGAAGTAACTTTACCTTTACAGATAAAATCTCTTACATTTTCATCAAAGATTTCAGCTCCACCACCAGGCATGGAATCCACCCCATTTTCAATCATTAAATCAATTATTTCATCGTAAGTTTTACCGTATTGTCGAGATAAAAAATCTACCTCAGCAGCAGTAAGAGCTTTTATATGTAAATGCGGATAAGCTGTTTTGATTTTCTTAAAAATTTCCAAATACCACTCAATTCCAGTATTTGGGTTATGAGCCGAGACAATATGAACCTCTTTTGCTCCACGAGAATCTATATCTTTTACGATTTGCATAATCTCTTCATGACTCATCGTATATTGGTTTGGATTTTTTCTTGTTGCTGAATACGCACAAAATTTACAGACATCCGCACACACATTTGTTGGGTTGATATGGCGGTTAATATTAAAGTAAGTTTTTTTTCCATGACGGGCTTTTCTTTTTGCATCAGCCAAATCGCCAAGCTCAAAAAAATCCATCTCATAAAGGCTCAAAGCCTCATCGAAATCTATTCTTACACCCGATAAAATCTTTTCTTTCAAATTCATAAATAAGTTCCCTTTATTTTATACTTTTTAATTGTTGAATAAATTTTTTAGTTTTTGTTTTAATGTTTTAAACTTCTCAATAACACTTTTCATTATTTTGCATACCATTACATTGCTTATCATCTTCTATAAAATCACAATCTAAAATAAATAAAACTTTTTTAATAGCATTATTTTTTATTTTTTTAGCACTTTTTTCATACTTATCATTTCGTTTTTATTTAGACCAGTATACCTAAATAATAAGCCTCCATAAAAGCAGTCTTGCCAACATTATTTTTTCCGCCGATGAGATTTACTCTTTTAAATCCATTAGCCTTAAAATCTTTGAAGCATTTAAAATCTTTTATCTCTATCTCTTTTAGATGTTCATCCATTTTTACCGCTTTAAACTCTGGTGAATTGTATCAAAACTCATAATCCTGGTGCTTTCCACATAGAATTAGTAATATTGTCATCCACCAATTTCAGTTGCGACTCGTAAGCTTTTTGCCATTTTTGCTTTAAGCCATCATATATTTTTTTATTTTCCATATTTGGTGTGTACTCTTTATCCCAAACTACCAACTCTTTTGCGGCATCTTTGAGAGATTTATATATCCCTGCACCTACACCCGCAGCCATGGCAGCACCTAAAGCTGTGGCTTCTGTAACTTTTGGGATTTTAATTTTACACCCTGTCACATCTGCTAATATTTGCGACCAAAGTTTACCTTTACTCGCACCTCCTGCAAAAACAATAGTGTCTATTTCAATACCACTAAACTCTTTGATTTTATCAAGATTAATACTTGAAACAAGTGCTGCATTTTCTTCTAAACTTCTAAACATAGAGGCACGATTACATATCTCTGCGTCAATGCTAAGATTTAAAAAGCTTGGAGCTGCATGGTACCATTTTGCATATTTCATGGAGTCTGAAAAAATTGGCATAATTCCATGCGAACCTACTGGAACTTTTGAAGCTTTTTCTTCTAAAATGGTGTAAGTATCAATACCTTTTGCTTTTGCTTCAAGTTTTTCCATGTCACAAAAAGCATCTCGAAACCATCGCATCACTAAACCGCTAAAAAAAGTAATCCCCTCAGCTTGGGAGAGTCCATGTATTACATGAGGATTTACCCTAATTCCCATATCTTTTGGCGGTAATGTTTGGCTTGGGATATTCACCACTTGTTGCCAAAATGAACCACCCAAAATTGCAACCTCTCCAGCTTTGACCACGCCTAAACCAGCACAACCAAGCTGAACATCGCCACCGCCTGTCACCACTTTTGTATTTGTTGAGAGTCCAGTTTCAGTAGAAGCTTTTTGACTTACATGCCCTATCACAGTTCCCACTTCATGACAAGGTGGAAAGATGTCATCTTTAAGTCCAATTTTTACTGCCATATCTCGTTGCCAATCACGATTGTTCAAAGAAAAAATTCCTGTTGTTCCACCATTGCTTGGGTCTGTTGCTATGACACCGCTAAGTTTTGCTAAAATCCAATCCCCTATCATGGAGATATTTGCTACTTTGTCATAAATATCAGGCTTATTATTTTTAAGCCACATGATTCTAGGAAGTGCACCCAAAGCAAAAGTTTGCCCTGAGAGTTGATAAAATTCCTCTTCAATCCCTGCAAAATTTTCTTTGAGATATTTTACCTCTTGACTTGCTCTTGCATCCACATTTGCCACAGCCCAAAGCTCTTTGCCATGGGTATCATAAACCACAATCCCCTCACGCATGCTTGTAGCACTGAGAGCTATTATATTTTCGCCACTTATATTTGCACTTTGAATTGATTCTTGAATACACGCACATGTAAGAGTCCAATTTTTATCAAAATCAAAACTCATGCTCTGAGCTACACCAAATTCTTCTATATGTATCCACTCTTTTTGAGAAACACTTATTTGATTCCCATTTGTATCAAAAATAACAGCTCGAATACTTCCTGTTCCTGCATCTATTGCTAAAAGATATTTCATGACTTTTTCAACTTTGCTTGTTCAAGTTCCCAGTATTCCATCTTGAAACTCTCTTCCAAACTAATACTTTTGTATCCACCAAGTTTATCAGCTTGCAAAACTGCCATCATGGTATGATTCACTATATCATTTATAATTTCTGCTTCTTTCTCATTTTTACCACATGTTATTACACCGAAATCTTTTATGACAATATAATTTGGTGCATGATTGAGGCTTATTTCATCTTTTGCGAATTTTGCAAAATAACTTTTATAATCCTCTTTATATTTTTCTATACCTTCTTCAATATTGCTATTTTCTAAAATTAAAGGGATTCTTTTTGTCCTAATAATATGCTCTGGAGTTAACACGCCTCTTGTTGCAAAAGCTGTTAATTTTTCATGAGAAGCGTATGTAAAGGCAAGATTAGAAGTGTTTATTTTCAAAAAAACTTCATACCCTTTTCCTTTTGAGAGTATCTCTTGAAGCTTTGTAAAAGTAAACTCTTTTTTTGGGCTTACAAGTAAATTTACATGAGTATTTTCTTTTAAAAACTCCTCCGCATGACTTACCGAATCTATCATTTTATCATACGATTTTTTAGCATCATCATCAAAAGTAAATATTCCATGATTGTGTAAAATAATCCCATTAATACTATTCCAATCAATAGTTCTTGTTATCTTATAAATTTCTTGTGCTAAGATAAATCCTGGCATAACATAAGGGATAATCAAAAAATTTGGAAATACTTTTTCTATATTTTTAAACCCATTTTGGCTATTTGAGATAGTCACAACAGCATCTGCATGTGTATGGTCCACAAATTTAAAAGGGATAATTGCATGTAAAATCGCTTCTACGGATGGATTGGGTGCAAATTTATTTATCATGGCAGTTTTTTGTCTACTTACCATGTCGCTGTCACTGAGCGTTGGAAGCTTTGCCATTTCCAAAAGTGCTTCAAGTTTTACAGGTGCAAAACCCTCTGCTTTTATATTTACTAAATCCCAACCACTCCCTTTTACAAAAAGTATATTTTCACCCTCTATCACTGTTTTTACAGAGGTGTTTCCACCTCCATGTAAAACTAATGAATCACTTCTTCCGAGTAAATTTGAGGTATAAACTCTGAGTTCTAAATCTGTTTTAAAATGGCTTGATTCTTCATGCGTCCATAAATTATTCACTTACTTATCCTAAAACTTCAAGTTCATCACTGTATTTTTTTAAACAATATGGTTCATAACTTAATTTATAAATTTTGTAATGCTCAGATGTTTTATGCCCTTCTAACGCTTCTTCATCTCTCCAACTCTCATACGCCATAAACTTTTGCGGATTATTTTCATATTGAAAAATTTCATAAAAAATACATCCCTCTTCTGCCTTGCTTGGAACAACCATAGCACTCAAAAGTTCTTTCATTTTTTCTATGCCATCAGGTTTAGCGATGAAGGTTACTCGTTTTGTAATTGTCATGTTTATCTCCCTAATTAAATTTGATGGATTATATCAAATTAATAGATTTACAATATAATCATAAAAAATATTTAGGACTTATACTATGGATTTATTGCTACAAATAGAAGACATCATAGAAAAGAATGGGACTGATTTTGAGTTATCTAAACTATTTAAGCAGTTTATCAAAGAGTATAAAGCATCACTTGCAGAACTATTTAAAGAGCATCAGGGAAAAGATTTTTTGGTCAAACACACAAAAAAACTTGACTCCATCATCTCTCTCATGTACAAAACAATTCTTCGGCGGATGTTTGGCAATTATCTTCCCATGCGAGGTTCTATCCCAATTGCGATTGTAGCACTTGGAAGTTATGGAAGAGAGCAATTATGTGTCCATAGTGATATAGATTTACTTATTGTTTATGAAGATATCGCAGGTTATAATTTACCCCTTATTATTGAAAAACTTTTTTATTTAGCACTTGATTCTGGGCTTAAATTGGGTCATCGTGTCCATGACACAAAAGAGCTTTTTAATTCAGCGCAAACAGACATCACGATACGAACCTCTCTTATGGAATCAAGATTTATCACGGGTTCCACTTTTACTTGGCATGCAACGGGTAAAGAGTTACAAAAAATCCGCTTGTATAATCAAAAAGAGTTTATCTTAGCAAAAATCGATGAAGCACAAATTAGAAGAAAAAAATATCCCACTTCTATGCAACCAAACATCAAAGAGAGCGTAGGCGGACTTCGTGATGCACAACTTATCACTTGGATAGCACAAACCATTTATGGAGTCACAAACCTTAAAGATTTAAGCCAAATTTTATTTAAAGATGAGGAGTACAAAGATTATCGTATAGCCCTCGAACTTCTTTTTCGTGTAAGAAGTTCTCTTCACCTCATCAGTGGTAAACAACAAGATAGACTTTTACTTGAGTACATGCCAGAGGTGATTCATCTTTTGGGCTTTAGTGATGAGCGAAAAATGGTGTCTAAGGTTTTAGAAGCTCAATGGCGTATTAGTAACTTCACCCAAATTTTTGTAAAAAAGATGGTCAGACTTTTTTTAGTTGATATGAGTAATATTGGAGAGTTTAGAAAACACCGTTTTACAAAAGGGATTTATGAGGATAATTCAAGAATCTTGGCTTCATTTAATTTAAAAATAAAACCTATCAATCAGCTCCTTGAATTTTTGGTTTCGCTTCCAGATAAAGAGTATAACTTTGATGCTGGTTTTTTAAATCAATTTACATATACAAAGATATCGTATCCTCTGACCAAAAAAACTTACGCTCTGCTCAAAGAACTTTTGAAAAAGCAACATACTTACTGTTTTTTGCAACTTTTTTACGATGCAGGGATACTCCATGAGTTATTCCCAAACTTTAGAAAAGTCCTCCATCTCCCACAATTTGATGGTTACCATAGTTATCCCGTTGATATCCACTCCATAAAATGTGTAGAAGCATTAGAAAATATTAAAGAACCATTTATACAAACATTATATGATGAGTTTACTCCAGAGGAAAAATTACTTTTAAAAGTAGTGGTACTTTTCCATGATGTGGGCAAAGGTCGCAGACAAGACCATAGCGAAGTTGGTGCAAAACTTATCTTCCATTTTGCCAAAAAACTGATGTTTAAGGAGGAACTTTTAAATAGAGCTGTTAGACTCGTAAGACACCATATTCTTATGAGTGGTGTTGCATTCAAAGAAAATATACATAATGAAAAAACACTCTATACATTTATGTCTAGTGTAGGAGATTTAAAAAATCTAAAACTTTTATATGTTCTAACCTATGCAGATGTTAATGGAGTTGGCGAGAATACTTATAACTCATTTAACTCTGCTCTTCTCCTTGATTTATACAAAAGTGCTTTAGAAGTATCACAAAACAGTGATAGAATCACAGATGCAAAAAAAAGAACTATCATCGAAAAAAAACTTCAAAATTATGAAGAGTTTAAAAATCTTTCAAAACTTCTCCAAGCAAAACTCTTACGAGTTGAATCAAATCTCTTTTTCTTTCAACACACGCCACTTGATATGATAAATATTGCCTCAACGGCACAAGATACAAAAGAGTATAAATATAATATCAAAGCCTCTGAATCCCTGAGCATCGAAATTTACAGAAGAATTCCACTCAATATTGCCTATTTATTAGCAACACTCACCCATTTAGATGTTGGTTCGATGGAGATTTTTACACTTTTTGATGATTTAAAATACTTCAAAATAAACTTTATTAAAAATGCTCAAGGAGATGAACTTCTTGAGATAGAAACTGTTATACAAAATGCTTTTGACATGAGCAGGCATGTTGAGATAAAAAATATTCATATCACAAAAGAGCAACTTAATATTGATTGCGAACATTCACTCACACATGCAGAACTCAGTGTCAATACAACAAATCAAAGAGGTCTTTTAGCGTATATCATGAATTGCTTTGAAGAATTAAATATCAATATTGTCACAGCAAAAATTCACACTACCAAAAATAGGGTCAAAGATTCCTTTTTAATGGGAAAACAAAATGATATATGTAATAATATCGATAAAATTTACAATTTATTAACAAATTAAAACTTTAAAGGATAAGGCAATGTGCGGAATAGTTGGATATTTAGGGGAAAAAAATACAAAAGAGATTTTATTAGATGGTCTCAAAGAGTTAGAGTATCGTGGATATGATTCTGCTGGAATTGCAGTTTTGCAAAACAATAAATTTGATAGTTTTAAAGCAATTGGCAAACTTGTAAATTTAGAGGAAAAAACAAAAGATTTTATCACACAAAAATTTGCAGTTGGGATTGGGCATACTCGTTGGGCAACTCATGGAAAACCAACCGAGCTTAACGCACATCCACATTTAGGTGAAAGTTCTTATGTGGTGCATAATGGTATTATCGAAAACTATGCAAAACTCAAAAAAGAGTTACTTCAAGAGGGTGTAATATTTTTAAGCCAAACCGACACAGAAGTGATAGTACATCAGTTTGAAAAAAACTTCAAAATTACTAAGAACGCTTTTGATGCTTTTGCTCAAACAATTACAGAGTTAGAGGGTGCTTATGCAATTTTACTTGTAACAGCTTCTGAAGATAAAACCATATTTTTTGCAAAACATGGCTCACCAATGCTTGTTGGTGTCAATAGTGAAAATGAAAAATATTTCGCATCTTCAGATGCACCACTTATTGGAAAATGTACAGATGTAAACTATTTTGAAGATGGCGATTATGGCTATGTCAATACTAATGAAATTGCTATATTTGCCAAAAATGGGATAAAGAAAAAACCACATTTTGCAAAACTCTCTACCAATAAACTTTCTGCTCAAAAAGATGGTTACAGATTTTTTATGGAAAAAGAGATTTATGAACAAAGCACGGTTATCTCCGACACGCTTATGGGAAGAATTGCAGATGAAGAAATTGTTTTTGATGAGATAGAACCATCTCTTTTTGATGGAATTAACGAGATAAAACTGTGTGCTTGTGGTACTTCTTATCATTCCGCTTTGAGTGCTTCTTATTTATTTGAGCGTTATTCAAAAGTAAAAACTTCAGTTGAGGTTGCAAGTGAATTTCGCTACCGTGAGCCTATTATGACAAAAGATACACTCTTTGTCGTTATATCTCAAAGTGGCGAAACAGCTGATACACTTGAAACACTTAAAATGGCAAAAAAAGCTGGACTTAAAACACTTGTTATTTGTAATGTGGATAACTCTTCCATGGTGCGTTTAGCCGATGCAACTATTTTAACAAGAGCTGGTATAGAAAAAGGGGTTGCTTCTACAAAAGCATTTGCAACACAAGTCGTTGTATTTTGGATGATGAGTTTGTATCTTGCAAAACTCAAAAATTCGCTTGATTCCAAAGAGATTGCAAGACAAGTATCACTTTTAAGAGGTGTTCCTGCATCTGTAAAAGTTGCTGATTCTATGCATGAAAAAATCAAAAGATTATCTAAACGCTATTTACATGGGCATGGTTTTTTCTTTATTGGCAGAGATATATTTTACCCTCTTGCACTTGAGGGTGCTTTAAAACTCAAAGAGATTTCTTATCTCCATGCAGAGGGGTATCCAAGTGGTGAGATGAAACATGGTCCAATTGCCCTCGCAGACCCTGAACTTTTTACAATCGCCTTACTTCCAGAACATCTTTTATATGAAAAAGCAAAAAGTAATGTGGAGGAACTCAGTGCAAGAGATTCTACAATTTGTGCAATTAGCCCACTAGAATTTGATAAAGCAGATGATTTTATCCAAACTTCTAATCACGAAGATTACATGTTAGAATTTTTTGAGATGATGGTTATTGTGCAACTTCTCTCGCTTGAAATCTCTATAAGACTAGGAAATGATGTGGATATGCCTAGAAATTTAGCAAAAAGTGTCACTGTAGAATAACTTTTTTTTAGAATTTCACTTTAAATTAATTCTATATTAGCTATTATCGAATTAATTTTATTAAAAGTGAAGTATTACATGCAAACAAAGTCAAAACTGCTCTTAGTCGTAGCCCTTATGCTTCTTACATTAACCGCAGCAACAATTATAAATATTTCTCTAAATTTTAGAGATTACAGCATACAAGGTGCTATTGACAAAGCACATCTCTCAGCCAACTTAGTTCGTGATGGTCTTACTTCTCATATGGTCAACGGCATCATGGACAAAAGAGAATATTTTTTAGAACAAATATCCAAAAACAATAATGTTAAATCTGTTTGGGTATCAAGAGCAGAGTCTGTAGCAAAACAATATGGGGATGGCTTTCCAACCGAAGCACCACGAGATGAGATTGACCTTGAAGTTTTAAAAACTGGTATTTCTGTACAAAAAATTATAGAAAATACCCAATCTAGTACGATTAGAGTCACTATACCTTACACAATAGATCCCAAAGCCTCAAATTTAAACTGTATGCAATGCCATAACGCTAAAAGAGGAGATACTCTTGGTATCATAAGTATGGAGTTTGATATCAGCGATATGAGAAATACTGGTCTTTTAACAATTTTAAAAATACTTGCTATAAACATTATATTCTTATTAATTGTCCTATTTTTAATAAATTATTATGCCACGCCATATATGCAACTCTTTTCAAACCTTCAAGATGGAATAACAAAAGCTTCTCATGGTGATTTTACTCATAAATTTTCTTCTAATGTAGGAGGAGATGCACAAAATGTAATTTCACAACTTAATACTTTGTTTAGTAAAATGCAAGGAACTTTTGGCGATATAAAAAACACTCTTGGCAATTTTATACCAAAAAGTCTCTCTTCTAATGACCCACTTTATGAGGCAAAAACTATTATTGGTGAGCTTTCCGATATCTATAAATTCAAAAAAACTATAGAACATGATTCTTCTAAAGATATGGTTTTTCAAAGAGTTACAGATATTTTAAAAACAAAATATAAGATAGAAAATTTTTCGTTTTACGAACTAAACAATATACTCCATCAGAGAACATTAGTTTATTCAAGTTCTAAACAAAGTATTTGTTATGATTATGTTGACAAAGATGCAAAACTGTGCAGAGCACATAGAACAAATACGGATGTAATCTCAACTGAATTTCTAAATCTTTGTCAAACATGTGATGCAAAAAATTTAAAATATATTTGTATTCCATTTAGTATCAATAACGATTCATCAATTATCATCTCCATTACCACAGAAAAAGAGGATGAATTAAATCAAATTAATTCAAAAATTGCAAGTATCAAAAACTACCTTGAAGCGGCTAAACCAGTTATAGAAACAAAAATACTGATGGATAAGCTTAGAGATACTTCACTTAGAGATGCAATGACAGGACTCTACAATAGAAGATTTTTAGAAGAATTTATAGATAAAGTGATGAGTCAAGCACAACGAGAAAAAGAAACTTACAGTGTTTTGATGCTTGATGTTGATTGGTTTAAAATAGTGAATGATACTTATGGACATGATGTAGGGGATAAAGTTATTGTAGAAATTGGTAAAGTTTTAAAAGCAAATATTCGTGGTGCAGACCTTGCTATTAGATATGGTGGCGAAGAGTTTGTTCTCATGTTACATAACGCAAGCGATGAGGGGACGCTAGATGTTGCAAAAAAAATACACTCAGCATTTGGAAATCTCATCTTTGATGTTGGAGCTGGAGCAACAATGCAAAAGACTATGAGTATTGGCGTTTCAAAATTTCCTGTTGATGGGGACACGATTTGGAAATGTATTAAACTAGCAGATACGGCACTTTACAGTGCTAAAACAACTGGAAGAAATAAAATAGTTGTCTATGTACCAGAATTATCTCAAAGAGAAGATGTTCGCTAGATTGATTGTCATGCCAGAAAATCTGGCATATTTTACGAAGTTTGATTAAAAATCAGCTAGTGTGATTGTCACTTATTAGTGACAACCACATCCTGTACCACAGCTTTCATCACTACTTTTTGGTTGTGCTTTTGGAGCAGCCGCAGTTGAACATGCACTTACACCAGGAGGTGTTGTAGGTTGTACTGCATGATTATCCACACCACCGTTTGCATTTACCTCTTCAATACTTGCCCAAATAGATTCGGCAGCTTTCATATAGCGTTTTGCACTCTCTGAACTTGGATTGATAAAAGTAATAGGTTTACCATCATCTCCACCAATACGGATACTTGGCTCAATTGGAATTTCAGCGATTATCTTAGTTTTAAATTCATCTGCCATAGGCTGAGATGTACCTTTACCAAAAATATCATATTCTACTCCAGTATCTGGTGCAATAAAGCCACTCATGTTTTCAATAATACCAGCAATAGGAATATTTAACTTTCTAAACATATCCAAAGAACGGCGAGAATCATCCAAAGAAACACCTTGAGGCGTTGTAACAGTTAAACCCATAGTCACAGGAACGCTTTGAGCTAAAGTTAATTGTGCATCCCCTGTACCTGGAGGCATATCAATCACTAAAACATCAAGCTCTGACCATAGAATATCTCGCAAAAATTGCTCGATTGCTTTCATAATCATAGCGCCTCTCCAGATAAGAGATTGTCCATCTTCCATGAGTGAACCCATAGACATCACTTCAATCCCATACGCTTTAAGAGGCAATACTTTATTTCCATGAACTTCTGGTTTGATGTTTGCAAGACCCATCATTCTTGGAATATTTGGACCATAAATATCGGCATCTAAAAGACCCACTTTTTTGCCCTGAGCAGCAAGTGCAATGGCGATATTTACAGATGTAGTTGATTTACCAACCCCACCTTTACCAGAACTTACCATCAAAAAGTTTTTTACTTGCGGAGCAATGTTTTTACCACGAGATGAACTCTCTCTTGGCATGACAGGTGCTTTGATATTACATGTAATAGTATCAGCCCCTGCTCTCATAAGCTCTACGGTTGCTTCATCTTTGATTTGTTTTGCCACTTCTGGAGCACTTGATGTTATCTCCACAGTAAAACTTACATCATCACCATTTATTACTATTTTATTCACAAATCCAAAAGTTACAATATCCTTAGTAAACCCTGGATATAAAACTTTTGAAAGTGCTGATTTTACGATTTCTTCTGTCATTTAAAATTTTCCTTCTATTATTTTTTTGAACTTTAGCATATTTAAATAAGACAAAAATTGTCCTCTTTAAAAAAGTTTTCTTTTTAAGCTTATTTTTAAGCTATCGCTCTGGCTAGCTCTTCTTCTGCAAGTCTCGCATCTTCTGCTATTTGAGCTATCATTTCAGGATTGTCCATGATATTTTGTGTTATTTTATAAGAGCAAAATTTTGGTCCACACATTGAACAAAACTCCGCTTCTTTAAAAATATCTTGCGGTAGCGTTTCGTCATGATACTCTCTAGCTCGCTCACCATCAAGAGCTAGTTCAAACTGTTTTTCCCAATTAAAACTATATCTTGCATCACTCATCGCATCATCAATATCTCTAGCACCTTTGCGACCTCTTGCGATATCCGCTGCATGAGCTGCAATTTTATAAGCAATAATTCC
>CAMCYC010000051.1 GCA_945883795.1 Sulfurimonas crateris
GGTTTAATTTTTGGTCTAATTGTCTCTTTTTTTAGTTCTAAAATTTCTTCTTTTAAAGAGATGTTTTCTTGAGACAGCTCATTTATAATTTCTAGTAGTTGTTTTACTAATGGTGTCTTTTCATTTTCAGGGATATTTAAATTCATTGAAGAAAGTATATAATATTTTTAGATTATTGTAAAATTTAGATTTTTGGTAAATAATGAGAAGTTACGAGAATATTGATATATTATTTATTGTGCTATCTGAATTAATTCTAAAAATATAATTTTCATCAGTCTTCCAAACCCTTTGATTTATAAAGAAATTATCATTTGCATTAAACGCTTCTATTTCATTTATTCTTGTAAAACCTTTATAAATAATTACTTCTAATTCCTTGTCATCTTGCTGTTCTATTTCGCAAGCCAAAATTATTGTGTCCACCTTAACATCGCCCGCACTACCTCCAAATGATTCATTGGGCAATCGAACAATTTTTGTAAGTTGAAATTTCTCTAATAAATATTGTCTTAGCAATTTATATGTATCTTGCGTTAATAATGAAGAAGGAATTATGAAAGAAAAAGTACCTTTTTTATTTAAAACTTTTGTTGATTTTTCAATAAATATCGAAAATAAATTTATTCTATTATTAGAAGTTTCATATGCATTAAATAAAAAATTATTTATACTTTTTGATAATGATTTTAAATCCACATACGGCGGATTCCCAATCACAATATCAAAGCCACCCTGCGCAAAAACCTCAGGAAATTCTGCATGCCAGTCAAAGGCGTTTGTTACTACCGTTTTATCGTCTATAAGGGAGTTTCCTACTTTTATCTTATTTGCTAGTTTTGTGAGTGGTCTGCCTCTTTTTGCGGTGCGTAGCCACAAGCTTAGTCTTGCGATTTCTACCGCGCCCTCGTTGATGTCCACACCGTAAAGGTTGTGTTCTAGCACCTCTTTTTCCACCTCATACGAGGCAAACAAATCGCCCATGAGTGCTAAGTCGTTTTGGAGTCTTTTGTGTTCTTTGAGCAAATATTCTAAGGCTTGGTTGAGAAATGCTCCGCTTCCACATGCAGGGTCTAATATTTTCAAGTTTAAAAGCCATGCTTTGTATGCCAAAAGATTCTCTTTAGTTTCTTGCTCTTTTTTTGTCGGCTTTTTTGGGTTGGCTATGGCTTCTACTTCTGTAATGTTTAACTCTGAGCGTTTATCTTCACACAACTTACCAAGAGTGTTTTGCACTATGTACTCGGTGATGTAGGCAGGAGTGTAAAACACACCGTCTTTTTTTCGCTTCGACTGCTTTTTGTCAAAGTCGTTGTTCAAAAGCTGTGCGCTTATCTCTTCGAGTTCGCTGATGGAGTTCTCAAAAATATGCCCCAAAATGTTTACGGAGATGTCGCTTCCAAAGTTGTAAGCTGAGAGGATTTTTGCCCGTGCATCTAAAACTTCATCGTCAATAATGAGCATGTTAAGTAACGCATCTTCTGCAAAAAGTCCGCCGTTGTACATGGTGATGTCCAAATCCTCATCGCCCCCATTTATCGCCTCAAAATAGACTTTATACGAATCATAAAGGGTGAAAGTTTTGACAAGCTTTTTTACCTCTTTTTGCCTTTGAATAATCGTGCCGATTGTATTTGCAGGCAATAACTCGGTATCTTCCCCAAACAATATAAAAACGATTCTGTCTATGAGCTTTTGCGTTGCGTTTAAAAGCTCTAATTTATCAGTATGCGGGTTGTTGTTTAAAATATTTTCAAAAAGTTTTGTTCTAAAAGTGGTGTAATCTTTGTAAAACTGATTTGAGATATTTTGCTCAAAATTCAGTGATTTCTCTTTTATGGCATGTGGAATATTTTTACTAATACTTTCATAGCTCAAAATAGTATGAAGTTTTTTAAACCCTTCATAATCCAAATCAAAAAGAAAAAACTGCTCATACGCAGTAGCTTTGTCAAAATAAAATCTTAGCTCGTTGAAATTTGAAACAATAACATATTTTGCATCGTTGTTATGTTGCAGATACCCAAATGCTTGTCGCACTGCACTCTCTTCACGGTTGTACTTTTTCTCTAAATCTTTTGTTTTTAAGTCTTTAAGTTCTATGACTGCTACAACTTTGTTGTTCACCAAAAGTGCACCATCTGCTTTTTGAGCATTTGTTTGGTTCTTTTTTTCTCTCTCAAGTGTGTAGTGTTCGTTAGTTGAGCGTGTTTTGGATATATAGCCTAAAGAGTTTTCAAAAACATCCTCTAAAAAACCGTCTTGATAATCGGTCTCTATCCATGTAGAAATTTTCTCTTTTTTTGCCAAAAAATTTTTGTACTTTTGCCATCGTTGTTCTATAAGCTTTTCATCTTGTTGTTCTATAAAATCGTTTAACACTTTTTGCCCGAACATTTCTTGCATATTTTTACCTCATATTTTTTAGGAAATTTGATTTTAGCGAAATATTAATAGTGTAAGTGTTAAATTATTGTTTTTTTAAAAGAAGTGAACTACTATTTTATGGAGTGCTTGTTATACATGCTTTCTAATTATTGATGAAATATCTCTCAATACCATCGGCCATACCAAGTGCAAATTTTTTCTGATACTTTTGATTAATCAATCTTGCTGCTTCCTCTGGATGGCTTATAAAACCTACCTCAACAAGAACGGCAGGCATTTGTGCTCCAACTAAAATCCAAAATGGACCTTCTCGTACTCCACCATCTTGAACATTGGAATAACTCTTATTTAATGTGCCTAATATTCCTCTTTGTAAATCAATGGCGAGTTTATTTGATGCAATAATTTTATGATGATTTAATACATTGAGAAAACTTTGCTTACCGTAAACATTCATCAAACTCATATCAGCAGAGTTTTCTTTTGCAGCAACTTTTTCTGCCCTATTTGAACGAGAAGGTGATAAAAAATACGATTCTATTCCGAGAACTTTTTGTGCATCTTTTTTTTCAACAGCATTTGCATGAATACTGATGAATATATCTGCATTTTTTTTATTCGCATATTCAGTTCTAGCCATCAATTCTATAAACTTATCTTTCTCTCTTGTCATTTTAACAGTATAGCCACGAGATTGCAAAATAGTTTTTAAGTTTTGTGCTATTTTAAGAACTACCACTTTTTCTTTAGCATTTTTATACCCAATAGCACCAGGGTCTTTTCCGCCATGACCCGCATCTATCACAATAATTTTATTTCTATCGACTCTTTTTGGTGTTTTTACCTCTTTTGTAACTTTTTTCAATCTACTTTCTTGAACTTTAGAATTTTTAAATGAAAAAGTAATAACCAATGCACCATCTTTTATTACATGTGTAATATCCATTTTTTCAGTCTTTTCTAGCACTAAACGAATTGTATTTGAATTAAATTGTGCAAGTACAATTCTTTTAATATTTTCTTTTTTTAGCCTCTTAAATGTATTAAGTACTGAGTTTTGAATATCAAAAACATATTTATATGTTTTATCATGAATAGTAAAATAATGCACTTGATTTAAATCTAATGGTTGGTCAAATACTAAAACAATCGTATTATCTTTCATATTAACAGAAGTTAATCTAGATAAAGAGTTCAGTTTTATTAAATTCTTTTTTTTAGAATCTAGCTTAGGTTTATATTTTTTTACCTCTTCTTCTTGCTGTTTCGTCGAATTTAATTTTAATAATTCATTATTATAATCAGAAACATCAACATGAAGATTATTCCCACTTTTTACAATTCCATGTAATGCCTCGATTTTTAGCTTAGTATCTTCCAAAAGAATTGATTGCAAATACACATTTTTATAATCATTATATGCACGGAACTGGTCACCATGTTTTGAACTTTTAACAAGAATTTCTGCTCTTTTCAAAATCTCACTACTACCTACAGCATACAAAGAGTGTACAAAAATAAAAAATATTACTAACCATCGAAACATTAATTAACTATTCACCCTCAATTAATTTGTCTAATAGTTCTTTTACAGAAATAATCTGATTGAGCCTGTATCCATTTGAACCAGAAAAGAATAAACCAAATTCAGTATTTCCATAATAAGCATCACTGAGTCTATCAGCTATACAAAAACCAACTTCTTTTGCTTCTACACCACGATTACAAGGCGCAACACAATTGGAAATACATTTAATTGCGGGACCCTCTCTTTTTTCTACAAGTCTTGTAAGATTACTCACAACACCACGAGCAGGATATCCTACAGGTGAAGCCATAAGCTTAATATCTTCCTCTTTTGCGTCCAACAGAACTTGTTTGAGATTTATATGTGCATCACACTCATGAGTTCCAATAAAACGGGTACCCATTTGAACACCCTTAGCACCAAGAGAAATCATCTCTTCAATGTCTTTTTTATCCCAAACGCCTCCAGCAGCAATAACTGGAATATTACCCCATAATGCTGCTTCTTCTACAACAGGTCTTACAAGATTTTCTAATTGATTTTCAGGTAAAGAACATTGTTCATAAGTAAAACCTTGATGTCCACCGCTTTTTGGACCCTCTAAAACAACAGCATCAGGAAGTCTGTTATATCTTTTTTCCCATCTTTTACAAATAATTTTAAGTGCTTTTGCAGAAGAGACAATTGGAACAAGTGCAACATCAGGATAACCCGCAGTAAACTCTGGCATATTTGTTGGAAGTCCCGCACCTGTGATAATAATATTAATTCCAGCTTCACAAGCATCTGTAACAACACGACCATAATCGTTAATTGCATATAAAATATTAGCTGCAAGTGGCTTATCTCCACAAATTTTTCTTGCATTATTAATAATCGCAGTAAAGCCCTCTTTTGAATAAAAATTCACTTCACTAAGCGGTCTATCTGCCACTAATTTTTTTGAGTATATTTTATCTTCGTAATAACCAGTACCAACAGCACTGATAACACCAAGACCACCTTCATTAGAAACTGTGCCTGCTAATCTATCCCAACTAATACCAACACCCATTCCACCCTGAACAATAGGTTTTGGTATTATATATTTACCGATTTTCAAAGACTCAAAGCTCATTAGATTACCTTTAATTTTGCAAATTTTCTTTTCCCAACTTGTAGTACATATTCACCTTCTAGTAATTGTAACTGCTCATCAGAGACTTTTTCTTGGTTTATTTTAACAGCACCTTGCTTAATATCTCTTCTAGCTTGAGAAGTTGATGGAGAAAGTTTACATTCAACTAAGGCTTTTGCTATCCACACCTCAGCATCAATACTAAATTCATCAAGCTCTGTTGGAATTTGACTCTCAGAATGAACTCTTTGAAACTCTAATCTCGCTTCTTCTGCTGCTTTTAAAGAGTGAAAACGCTCTATAATTTCAACTGCAAGCTCCTCTTTTACTCTCTTAGGATGAGCAGAACCATTGTCTACATTTATTTTTAATTCTGATATTTCATCTAAAGATTTTGCACTCAAGAGTTCATAATATCTCCACATAAGTTCATCAGATATACTTAAAATTTTGCCAAACATCTCATTTGGTTCATCTGCAACACCAATATAATTATTAAGAGATTTACTCATCTTTTGAACACCATCAAGACCTTCCAAAATTGGCATCATAAGCACTGATTGCTCTTTACCTATTTCGTAAGCTCGTTGCAAATGTCTACCCATTAAAAGATTAAACTTTTGGTCAGTTCCACCAATTTCTATATCACTTTGAAGATGAACACTATCATAGCCCTGAAGCAATGGATAAATAAATTCACTAATAGAGATAGATGTACCACTTTTGTATCTTTTATCAAAATCATCTCTCTCTAACATTCTGGCTACATTATAAGTCGTGGTAAGAGAAAGCATCCCAGAAGCACCTAAAGCATTTATCCATGTGGAGTTAAATACAACCTCTGTTTTTTCTGCATCTAAAATTTTAAAAACTTGTTCTTTATAACTTTTTGCATTTTCTTGAATTTGGGATACACTGAGTGTTTTTCTTGTAACATTCTTTCCAGTTGGGTCACCAATTTGAGCTGTAAAATCCCCAATTAAAAATTGAATTTTTGCACCATACTTCTGAAAAGTTGCTAGTTTTTGTAAAAGAACAGTATGCCCAAGATGTAAATCTGGTGCAGTTGGGTCAAAACCAGCTTTAACTGTATAAACTTTACCCTCTTCAAAATATGCTTTTAATAATTTTTCAATTCTCTCATTATCAATAATTTCAGAGCTACCTCGTTGTATCTCTTTTAACGCTTTTTCTAACATATAACTTTCCTTCTTTAATAGTTCACTTTAATTTTTATACGCATCATCCGTTCGTACAAGATGTATCACTTTTATTTTTTGTTCAAGTTTTGAACGAAGTACAGGCATATCTGAATCTTTTGTTTCAAAACCAATTTCACAGTACTTTACATAATTATTTTTATCTTTCCCTAACTCTATTGAATTAATATCAATATTCAACTTCACTAAATAAAGTAAAAAATTTGCTAATGCACCCTTTTCATTATGAAGCGATACAATCAGATTATAATGATAAATGTTTTCTTCCATCCATTTTACAAATACCATAGGTTCATGCAAGTCTAATTTTTTACCAGCATTTGCACACATTTTATGATGTACATGAACTCTACCTTTTTCCAAAAATCCCATAATTTCATCACCAGATTTTGGATGACAGCAATAATCAAAAACGACACTTGTAATATTTGGAACACTATATATTCTCAAACCTGAAATCGTATAGACTTTGAGTCTAAATTTATTTCTTGATAAAAACCCTTTAAATCGATTATTATTACCAATTTCAGTGGTATATTTAGAAATTGCATCTCGTAATTGCTCTATATCGTATGCTATTTTATGTTGATTTTCATAATTATGTGCAGCAAACCACTCCTCAACTCTCGAATGATTCAATCCCATGACAGTTGCAACTATATTAACACTCGATTTTAAATTAATATCTTTTATTCGTGCATTACAATTGGCTCTTATATTTGTTTTAGCTTTAGATGTTTTAACTGCATCCATCCAACTACATCTTGTTATAATATTTTTAGCTGTAATAATTTTTACAATATCACCATTATGCAATTCACTAATTAATGAATTTTTTGTTTTATTTACAAGTGCTGATTTAGCTTTATTACCAACGGCAGTATGAACAGCATAAGCAAAATCAAGAACAAGTGCGCCACGAGGAAGAGTAAAAGCTTCCCCTTTTGGAGAAAATACAACAATATCTTCAGTGTATAAATCATTTTTAATTAATGCATAAAAATCTTCTACGGATTCATTTTGTAAACCTAAATTATTTAGCCAATCAAGCTTTATATTATTTCCGCCACTCTTATATTTCCAATGTGCTGCCACTCCAAGTTCAGCGGTTTTATGCATCTCATAAGTTCTAATTTGAACTTCAAAAATAGCTGTTTTATAAAAAACACTGGTATGTATAGTTTGATAACCATTATCTTTTGGAACTGCAATATAATCTTTAAATCTTGAAGAAAGTGGCTGAAAATTAAGATGAATAATTCCAAGAATTTTATAACATTTTACAGGGTCTGTAATAAGCACTCGAACTGCCAAAAGGTCAAGAATTTCATCAATTCCAACCCCTTTGCGTTGCATTTTAAGATAAATAGAATATCTATGCTTTACACGACTCAAAATTTCAAATTCATCTTCATGGAAACCATTTTGAACAAGCAGTCTATGAATTGTTTGTTTAAAATCATTTAATTTCATCTCAATAGCATGATAATTTGTATCAAGATAGTTATCTATATGATGTTTTTCTTCTTTGAAAAGATACCCAAAACTTAAATCTTCTAGTATATTTTTTAAAAAAGAGATACCTAGACGGTGAGCAACAGGTGCATAAACTACAAGCGTTTCTTCTGAAATTCTTTTTTGTTTATGAACTGGAAGTGCATCTAAAGTGAGCATATTGTGGAGTCTATCACAAAGCTTTACAACCAAGACTCTTACATCTTTTATGCTCGCTAAAAGCATTTTTCTAAATGACAATGCAGATATTACAAGCTTTTCATCAGAACTAGATGAAACTAATTCCGCATCTCTGATAGTAACAATTTTAGTGAGTCCGTCGACCAAATGTGCAACATCTTCTCCAAATAAATTTTGTACCTCAGCAATACTCACAGTTGTGTCTTCAACTATATCATGTAAAAGTGCAGCAATTGCCATAGATTCATCATTTGTTACAGATGAAACTATACTAGCAACTAAAATAGGATGAACAATATAAGGCTCACCACTCTTACGAAATTGATTCGCATGTGCTTGTGTAGCATACTCAAGTGCTTTTTTAATTTCATCACTTGAGGCAATATGTAAAAAAAGATATGCAGTTGCCGAGTCAATATCATGTATATGTTTTACTTTTTCAACATCAACTTGACTCAAAGGCAAAAAATTATTTCCCAGTATTTAAAAAGAAGCCCTTAATAACGACAAGGCCTTCAGCTATTTCCATAAGAGCCAAATCAGCAGCTTTTATATTTTTTGAATCTATATGTAATTTACTTGGAGCACCATTTAAAAGTTGATCCGCTCTTGTTGACACAGCAATAGCCAACTGATAATTATCCATGTTTGGATTTGCATCTAATATTTTTGCTGTTAATTGTTCTATTCTCATTTTTTATTCCTTTATCTTACTATTGAGCAATTTTGCATATTGCCATTCAAAATATCTAATAAATTCCCTTTTTTTGACATATCACATACGATAATAGGAAGAGAATTGTCTTTTGCTAATGCAATAGATGTATCGTCCATAACTTTTATATGCTCACTTAAGGCTTGTTCATAAGTCAATTCTGGTAATTTAACTGCATCGCTATATTTTTCAGGGTCTCTATCATATACACCATCTACTTTAGTCGCTTTAATAATAACTTCCGCACCTATTTCAACTGCTCTAAGTGTTGCAGCTGTATCTGTAGTAAAATATGGATTTCCTGTACCCGCGGCAAAAATAACAACACGCCCTTTTTCTAAATGACGAACTGCTCTACGATTGATATATGGCTCTGCAATTTGTTCCATTTTAATGGCAGCCTGCATACGAACAGCAAGACCAGCATGTTCACAAGCTTCTTGCATTGCAACTCCATTAATAACAGTTGCTAACATACCCATATAATCAGCTGAAGTTCTTTTAATAATCCCATCTTTAGCAGCAGTTACACCACGAATAATATTTCCGCCACCAATGACAATACCAACTTCTATGTGAGCATCAACCAATGATTTAATCTCTTGAGCAATATATTTCAATATCTGTGTGTCAATTCCATGACCTGCTTCTCCAGCAAGAGCTTCACCCGAAAACTTAACTAAAACGCGTCTGTTAGCCATGATACACCTTGTATATAAAATCGCCGAATTTTACTTAAATATGTCTTTAATATTGCTTTGAATTCTAACAAATTTTTATACTTCGACTTAATATTAATATATTTTTCATTACAATTAAAGACAATATTACTATTGTATTGATATAGTCTATTGCACTGAATTTCTATTCTAATTTAATTCAAATCTGAGCATATCAACATAACTGTAACATTACAAAAGATTAAAAAAAGGATATCCATGTCACAATTTTTAGAATTTAAAATCAACCTCGATACATTCATAGAAATGCTTCATACAAAACTTGAGGAAAATGGTAAAACAATAGAAGTTCTCTTGCAAATTCCAAGTAAAACTTATACTAATTTTGTAAAACCTATGCAAATACTAGAAGAGTCGTTAAACCAATTTTTTACACCTCTTTCCCATATAAATTCAGTCAATAATACAGAGGAGACTCAAAAAGTTTACGCTGAATCATTACCTATGATTACAGAATATTCTACAAAAATTTCACAAAATATTGAAATATATAAAGTCTATAAAGAGATTAAACAAAATGAAGAACAAACACTCAATCATGAACAAAATAGAGTTTTAGAGCTAAATATTCTCGATTTTGAACTCAGTGGTGCACATTTGAATGAAACAATCAAAGCAAGACTTCAAGAGATAAATATAAGAAAAAGTGAGTTATCAAATAACTTCTCTCAAAACCTCTTAAATGCAACAAATGAGTATGAATATATTATTACTGATGAAAAAGATATAGACGGATTACCCCAAAGCGATATTGAAACAGCAAAATTTGAGGAAGATGGAGTAATAAAATATAAATTCACGCTTCAAATGCCATCTTATATAGCGTATATAACTTATGGAAAAAATGAAAAAATTAGAGAAGAACTCTACAGAGCCTATGTCACTAGAGCGCCTCAAAATGCAAAAATCATAGATGAATTATTATCACTTAAAAATGAGATGAGTAAACTCTTAGGATTTGACAATTATACTTCTTACTCAATAGCAAGTAAAATGGCACCAAGCGAAGATAAGGTGCTTGAATTTTTAAATACACTACTACAAAAATCAAAAAAGCAAGCACAAGAGGAACTTGAAGTTTTACAAAAAATGAGTACAAAACCACTCCAAAGCTTTGACACTGCCTATTATAGTGAACTTCTCAAAAAAGAACAATATGAGCTAGATGAAGAACTTTATCGCCCATATTTAGAACAAAACAATGTGATTCATGGGATGTTTGACTTTTTGAATAAACTCTTTGGGATTGAATTTAAAAAAGTAGATGAAGTTTTGTGGGATAAAAAAGCATCCGTTTATGATTTATACATGCATAATCAATTAAAAGCGAGACTCTATCTTGATTTAGAAGCAAGAAAAGGGAAAAGTGGAGGCGCATGGATGCACAACTGGCAAACTCACTATAAAGATGAAAAAGGGGCTGAACACTTAGCTTCAGCCTTTATGGTTTGTAATTTTCCTGCCTCAACAAATAAAACGCCTTCTCTTTTAAGACATGATGATGTGGTTACACTCTTTCATGAAATGGGGCATGTAATTCATCACTTATTAAGTCATGTGAATGAAAATGAGGTGAGTGGTGTGCATGGGGTTGAATGGGATGCCGTTGAATTTCCTTCACAATTTTTAGAAAATTTTGCTTACGAACCAAAAGTATTAAAACTTTTTGCATCACACTACAAGACTGGCGAAATAATATCAGATGAGATGATAGATAAATTAGTAAAAAGTAAAAACTTTTTATCTGCTCTTGGAATGTTAAGACAACTTGAATTTTCAATTTTTGATTTTTCTCTTCATGAAAAATTATATCAAGGTGATGAGATACAAAATTTGCTCAATACTATTAGAGAAGAAACTTCTTTAACTAAACCACCAAATTACAATAAATTTCAAAATGGTTTTTCACATATCTTTTCAGGTGGATATGCGGCTGGATATTATAGCTATAAATGGGCTGAAGTTTTAAGTGCAGATGCATTTTTTAGCGTAGTTGATGAAGGTATTTTCAATTCTTCAACCGCGAAAAGATACTTAGATATTGTCCTGCGTGAAGGTGGTTCAAGAAGTATGCAAGAACTTTTTTATTCTCTTATGCAAAAAGAACCAAATCCAGATAATTTACTTAGACTCAATGGGATAAAAGAATGAAAATAATTATCTTTTTACTTTTATATATCACTTTAGTTTTTGGAGATAAAGTCTTGAAAATAGCTACATACAATGTTGAAAATTTGTTTGATTTACAAAAAGATGGTCATGAATATCAAGAATATATTCCTAATGGTTCTTCAAAATGGAATCAAAAAAATTACAAAATAAAATTAGACAACATATCACAAGTAATTAAAGATATGAATCCAGATATTATAGCAATTGAGGAGATAGAATCTCTCCAAGCACTCAAAGATTTAAAATTTGCACTGAAACAAAAAGGGTTATATTATGAATATTTCCAAATTTCAGACAAAAAAAATACAACGACAAAAGTGGCTATTCTGAGTAAAATCCCTTTCATATACGCAAAAGAGGTAAGCGTGACATCATCCTACAAATATAGAAATATTTTAGAAGTTAAATTTCAACTAGAAAATCAAGAGTTTTATCTTTTTGTCAATCATTGGAAAGCAAAAAATGGTGCTGAAAGTCAACGAATAATATCTGCAAAATCATTGATTAATCGTATCAAACAAATAGGTTATGATAAAAATATTATTTTAGTAGGTGATTTTAATTCAGATTATGAAGAATATATTAGATTCAAAAGAGATAGAAAACTGAATGACACAAATGGAAAAACTGGAATCAACCATGTATTAAAAAGTTTAGACCAAACACAAAAAGCTTCAAAAACAAAATATCAAGAGTACAGTTTTTATAATCTTTGGTATGATACAGATGAAGAGGAGAGATTTAGTTATAGATTTAGAGGAAAAAAAGAGGCATTGGATAGTATTTTAATATCTCAATCACTTTTGAAACAAAATGATATGTATTACAAAAATGGAACAATAAACTCCTATCAAGCAAAATATCTTTTCAAAGGCAAAAATATCTATCGTTGGCAAACAACTAGAAAAAAACCTTCGCTACATCAAGGAAAAGGATATTCTGATCATCTTCCAGTTTTAGCAGAATTTATTATAACTAATTAAGACACCAATTAATTTCTTCTTTTTTACATCCCAATAAGTATTTATTGGTTTGTGAAAATGGTTTTGAACCAAAAAATCCCCTGTAAGATGAAAGCGGTGATGGATGAGGCGACTTTATAATGAGATGTTTGCTTTTATCTATCAGTTTTTCTTTTCTTGCAGCGTTAGCACCCCATAAAATAAATACAACATTTATATGAGATAAAGATATAGCCTCAATTGTGGCATCTGTAAAATATTCCCATCCCATATTTTGGTGAGAATTCGCTTGCCCTTCTCGTACTGTTAATACTGTATTAATCAAAAAAACACCTTGGATTGACCATGATGTTAAATTCCCACTTGTAGGCCAACTACATCCAATATCGTCTTGTAATTCTTTAAAAATATTATTCAACGAAGGGGGGAAATTAATCCCATCTTGTACAGAAAAAGCAAGACCATGTGCTTGATTAGCCCCATGGTATGGATCTTGACCAATAATCACAACTTTAACATCATCAAATTTTGTATTATTATATGCAGTAAAAATATTTGAATTTTTTGGAAAAATTTTATATTTTGATTGTTCTTCGATTAAAAAAGTTTTTAATTTAAAAAAATATTCTTTTGTAAACTCAGATGATAAAACTTTTTGCCAACTTCCGTCTATTTTAGGGTCTACTTGATTCATGAAGTTCCTTTTAAAAAGTTAAATAAAAACATATGGTACTAATGATATATTGACCTGCATTCATCACATAAGATTTTAAAGCCTATTTTTCGGGTTTATCTGCACCAGATAATTTCCTAAAAAGTCCTAGTTGTTTTTCCTGCTTGATACTATTTTTCTAATAGATATCTTTCATTATACAATACCTTAGCCAAAAAATATCCCTAAGCAGCCTCCTGAGACGGATGAATAGCCCCAAGATTGGCAATTTTAGAAAAAACCTTCTGAATTAAATATTCATTAGCTAAATTCGGAACTAATTTAAATACCTCAGTGACATATTTAAG
>CAMCYC010000052.1 GCA_945883795.1 Sulfurimonas crateris
CATTTGCTGCATTATCTAATTTTGAGCCAGAAGCAATCATCGCCAGACTTTTCTCCAATGTCGTATTATGCATATTTAAATTTAAACTTGCGTTCATAGCCGACATATTATTGTTTAATGAAAAGCTCATAATAAATCCTTTGTGTTAAATTTGAGATAACTAAATTATACTACTATTTTATACACATGACGATAAAATAGTTATAAGAACTCTTTTATCTGTTATTTTTGTTAAAATCATCAAACTCTTGAAATAACTCTTTTAACTGTTTTGTATTAGAATAATCTATTTTTACTTCATGTGTTAATTCTGATTGATATTGCTTATTCCATGTATCTAACTCATCAAAAAAAATCGCTATCTCTGGTGAAAGTTTTAACTTCTTTTTGAACTCTTGTTTTTCTTTATTTTCATCCAAATTAATATCTGACTCTTTCTGTTTTTGATGTGCTGGACTGTATGCCAAACCATGCTTAAAAGTAAAATCTTCTATATGTTTTTTAAAATCTGGATAATCACCATAGGACATGAATTGTATGTGATTAGAATTTATCTTTTTTTCGCCCTCTTGTTTTCCCGAATGGTATTCTAAAACAAAACCTGAATATCCAAGTGCTTCTAATTCCAATTTTAATTGATTTAGAACATGCCTAATCTCTTTTTTGGAACTCAGAGTAACATCAACTGTTATACTATCTCCCACCTCAACTTTACCAAGCTCATCTCTAATGACACTATACATCTCATTTTTAAGTTTTTTTGCTTTGTATTTATTATTAAAAACAGTTTGTTTAATTTTTTCTTTTTGTAATGCGAGAAATTCTTGCTCTGAATGTTTATCTACAAAAGATACAACTGCATCTTCATCTTCTCTGAGTGTAGAGTCTGATTGTAATTCACTCAAAGCGCTTCTACTTCCTCTATTGTTTTAATCTCTGTTTTACCAAGTATTTTTAAATAAACATTATTTTCACCACGCAAAGTATCAATTGTTTTTTCACTTTGAGACAGTTTTTCTTTGAGTTCATTAATAATATTTTCTTTGTTATCTGATTTTAAACCCTCAATCACTTCATATTGATGTAATAGCTCTTTTTCTTGTTTGCTAATCGTTTTCGTTGAAGCTCTTAGCTTATTGGATGAAGCTGTTAGCTTACTCACTTGCTTAGATATAAGTTCATCTTTTTGAGATAGCATGATTTCTGAATTTTTACTCTTTTGAATGAGTGTTTCATTTTCTAAATTGCTTTGAGTCAAACTACTCTCAAGAGTTTTAATCGTTCTATCTCTTTCAAATATTATCGTTTTAGCGTTTGTAAAAGCAGTTGTTGCTTTTTGCATTCCCAATTCTAAAACTTCTAATCTTGCAGTTATCTCTTCATGTGACGAGGAAAGTCTTTGCACTTCTAATGCAGATTCATTAAATAAATCTTTAAATTGCAACAGACTATCAACTGCTAATTTCGTTGCAAATTGGACGGTATACTCATTTTTTGCTTTTGCACCAATGATACTTTCAACTTCTTTGAGTGTTTTACCTTGACTTAAATAAGCGATACTCATCTGAGAATATTCGAGTGCTTCCTTCTCTGCTTGTTCTAGCTTTTGCGTGTGCTGTGCTAAAATAGTAGCTTTCATCTCACTAAAATTTACCTTTCCATCTTTGATGATTTCCATGGCGTTGAGAGTTTCTTTAACTTTATCTTTTTCTAAAGGTAATTTAGAGTTTTGATTCACTCTGTTTGAGCCTCGTTGCTCTAACCTTTGAGAAGTATTCTCATTTTTAACAATATTCATAATCTCTAGTTGCGTATCTCTGGCTTTTGTGTATTTTTCTTCATTCAATCCCAAAACTTCATTTGCACTGTAAATATCTTCAACATTCCCTTGTCTGCTAATAAAAAGAACATTTCTATCAATCTTCATCACCTCTTGAGCGATAAATTTTGAGATATAGTTTATGTCATAGCCGATTGCACCATGCTTTAAAGTTATTTTTTGTCGAGACCTTTTTATAGCCTTACTTTCACTATCATAACCCAATCTTGAATATTCAAAAATAATCTCTTTGCCATCCAATTTTAGCTCTTTATAAAATAGTTTAATATTTTTGAGAGTATCTTTTAATGGAGAAAAAATTCTAAGAGCTTCTTCTTGTGTCTGAAAATCGAGTGTAATCGCTTCAAAATCATTTTCCAAATCGGCTTTTGATTGAAAAACTCTTTTATCTAATTTTGCTTTTTCAATATCAAAAAGTTTTGACAATTCCTCTTTTTGCTGTTCATCTTCAAAAGCGACCGATAATCTTTTCACTTTTGCATAATTATCGCCATTGATACTATCCAAAAACGATGTTAATTCGTCTGGTGTTCCTAACCAAGAGTCTTGTAAATACTCTTGTATATTATAAGTTTTAGGTTTAATTATCTGTCTTGAAATATTTACTAACATGAATGACCTTTTTTTTAATCTTTTATTTTATAAATTCAAAAACTTCTTCATAGCTTAGTCGTAATCTTTCTGGTTGCGTATTGAGTCTATATCCAAATGGAAGTACCATTGAGAGTTGATATTGCGTTATATCAAGACCAAGTATCTCTTCAACGACAGATTTATCAAACCCCTCTATTGGACAAGAATCAATCCCTAAAACTGCAGCGGCACTCATCATATTTGCACATGCAATATAAGTTTGCTTGGAAGTCCATGCATAAATATTTTTATCAGAACTTAAAGTCTCTGCGAGATGCTCTGCATACAAATTCAGATAAAAATCAAGCTGTTCTTGTGGCATATTGCGTCTTTGAAATCTTTGTTTTGGTATTGTAGATTCTGGTTTTAGAGAGTCAATCCCAGCCAAAGCAATAACAAGATGTGAACATGAAGTGACTTGAACTTGATTCCAACATGCAACTCGGATTTTTTCTTTTAACGCATCATTTGTAATGACTAAAAATTTCCAAGCTTCCATCCCAAACGATGAAGGCGATTTTCTAGCAGACTCCAAAATATACTTCATATCTTCATCAGATATTTTTTGATTCTCATCAAAAACTTTACACGCATGTCTAAAATCTAATGCTTCTTGAAATGTTTTTTCCATATTTTTTCCTTATTTTTCAAAATAATATCAAGTTTAAGTAAAACTTTGAAACTTATTTGTTTTAGAAGAGTAACCTAATTTCTCAATTTTTGCTAGAATATTCACAATCATTTATATTAAGGATTTTTAATGGATTTACAGACAATAGCACTTCATGCTGGATATGAAAAAGACTCGCAAGCAACTATGGCCGTGCCTATTTACATGACAACTGCGTATGAATTTCGTGATGTTGCACATGCAGCCAATCGTTTTACTCTTAGAGATGTAGGAAGTATTTATACTCGCTTAACAAATCCAACAACAGATGTTTTTGAAAAACGATTTGCCGAACTTGAAGGCGGAGAGGCTGCAATTGCAACTTCTAGTGGGATGAGTGCAATTTTTTATGCCATTGCAAACTCTGCTGAAGCTGGTGATAATATCGTGTGTGCAAGACAGCTTTACGGTGGAAGCCTAACACAAATGGCACACACACTCAAAAGATTTGGAATTGAGGCAAGATTTTTTGATGTCCATCATGCTGCTGAAATGGAATCTCTTATTGATGACAAAACAAAAGTGATTTTCTTTGAATCTTTAACAAATCCAAGTATTGATGTTGCAGATATTGAAACTTTAAGTGCAATAGCAAATAAATATGGAATTTTATCGGTAGTTGATAATACCGTTGCAACACCTGTTTTATGCCGTCCATTTGATTGGGGCGTTGACATTAGTGTTCACAGCACAAGCAAATATACTACAGGACAAGGTTTAGCACTTGGGGGCATTATGGTTGAGAGAAAAAATCTTGTCCAAAAGTTAAAAGGAAACCCTCGTTATCCACATTTCAACGAGCCTGATGCGTCATATCATGGTCTTGTGTATGTTGATGTTCCATTTCCACCATTTTCACTTAGAGCAAGATTCTCTTTACTTCGTGATTTAGGAGCAACTCCATCACCATTTAACTCATGGCTTTTTATTCAAGGGATGGAAACTCTTTCACTTCGCATGCAAGAACACTCTAAAAATGCTCTTGCCTTAGCAGAGTTTTTAGAGTCTTATCCAAAAGTGAAAAAAGTAAACTATCCAGGATTAAAAAGTAATTCAAACTATGCAAATGCACAAAAGTATTTTAATGGTGCATATTCTGGACTTTTAAGTTTTGAAGTTGAAACACTTGAAGAAGCAACTAAGATAGTTAATGCAACAAAACTCTACTCAATTGTTGCTAATATCGGTGATTCCAAATCAATTATCACGCACCCAGCTTCTACAACACATCAACAACTCACGCAAGAAGAGCTTATTGCTTGTGGCGTTCCTGTTGGACTTATTAGAATCTCTTGTGGATTAGAATCTATTAAAGATTTAATTGCAGATATTAAACAAGCTTTAGAAGTTTAAAACCAAAAAATTCTAGCTTAGTACAAATATAAGCCATTTTTGCTAGAATATCGCCACTATTTCTATGGAGAGCTGAAAATTTGTCACTAAATCTACGAACACATACTGAACATTTTACGAATCCACTCTATCTTGAGAGTGGTCGTATTTTAGAACCTTATGACATTATCTATGAAACTTACGGTACTTTAAATGATGATAAAAGTAATGTAGTTATAATCACTCATGCACTCACAGGTTCGCATCACTGTGCAGGAATATATGAGGGTGAGAGCAAAGTTGGCTGGTGGGATGGACTCATCGGTTCAGGCAAAACGGTAGATACCGATAAATATTTTGTCATTTGCTCCAATGTAATAGGAAGCTGTTTTGGTTCAACTGGTCCTATGAGTCGCATGTACCACAACCTTGAGCATTATCGCTATAAATTTCCCGTTGTCTCTATAAAAGACATGATAAAAGCACAAAGAATCCTTTTTGATAGACTCGATATTCATCATGTGCATGCAATCATTGGTGGTTCTATGGGTGGAATGCAAGCACTCCAATTTGGTGTTACCTACCCAAAATTTGCTACAAAAATTATTGCCATGGCAACCACTTATGCAACCCAACCTTGGGCAATTGCTTTTAATAAAGTGGCAAGTGAAGCAATTTTAAAAGACCCAGATTTTAAACAAGGATATTATGATAGCCAAGTGGTAAAAGAACAAGGGCTTACAGGGATGGCGATTGGTCGCATGGCGGGACATATTAGCTTTTTGTCGCATGAATCTATGGCGAGTAAATTTGGTCGAGAATATAAAAGAGATGATGGACTTTATGAGCTTTTTGGAAAATTTCAAGTTGAATCTTATTTGGAGTATAACGGCTATAACTTTACAAAATGGTTTGACCCATTAGCCTATTTATATATCACAAAAGCTATCAATATTTTTGACCTCTCAAGAGGGTGTGATTCACTCAAAGAGGCGATGCAAAAAATCCAATCAGAGCTTCATCTTATGAGCTTTAAAAATGATTTATTGTTTCGAAGTTTTGAAATGAAAGAGATAGATATTATCTTAAACGAAATTGGTAATACAAACCATAATTACATTGAAATAGATAGCGATTATGGGCATGATGCGTTTTTGGTTGAGCTTGATAAATTTAAAGATTATATAAAGGATGTCCTCAATGGCTAAAGAAAAATTTGAAACAAAACTCCAAAGTGCAAAAGAGATTTTAGCAACACTCATGAATCCAGAAATTACTCTCGAAGAGAGTGTAAAGTCGTATGAAAAAGGGATGAGTGAACTAGCCCAAGCACAAAAGATGCTTGAAGAAGCTGTAATTAAGATTAATGAGATAAAAGCAAAATAGTGAGAGCTGCCGTTTTACAACTCAATGCACAAGGGATGAGTTCTACAAAACTCTATAATTATATACGAATTGCCCATAAAAAAAATGTCAAGCTTTTGCTTTTGGGAGAATACACTCTTAACCCTTTTTTCAAAGAGCTTGAATCTATGTCTGTTAGCATGATAAAAGAGCAAGCCGAACATCAAATAAAAGTTTTAAAAGAGTTATCCACCACTTATAATATTACAATAATTGCTCCGCTCATTATTGTAAAAAAACAAAATATATATAAAACTACAGTACGATTTGCGCCTAATTCTATCTCCTATTATCAGCAACAACTCCTCATAAATTATCCTCATTGGGATGAAGAAAATTTTTTTGATAATAAAATTAAAAAAATAGAATCCCCTTTAGTATTTAAAATTGATGGTTTTAAATTTGCTATCATGAATGGATTTGAAATCCATTTTGATGAAATATGGGCACAACTTGCAAATAAAAGTATTGATTGTGTTTTACTTCCAAGTGTTTCTACTTTTGATTCTTATAATAGATGGAAAAACCTTATCACTTCTAGAGCATTTACACATAACTGTTTTGTGCTTCGAGCAAATCGTATTGGGGAATATAAAGACAAAAATTTAAGTTGGCAGTTTTATGGAGATTCAATTTTGGCTTCACCTTATGGAGAAGTTATCTCACATCTAGGCAACAAAGAGGAACTCATGATAGTTGACATGAGCCATACAGAGGTTATTCAAGCAAGAAAAAGTTGGGGTTTTAAAGAGATGATACATAAAAGAAATACAAGGAGTGGATTGTGATAAAATATTTTCACCGTCAAATACAACTATGGGGAGAAGAAACCCAACAAATGCTTGCGAATAAAAAAATTGCAATTATTGGTGCTGGAGGACTTGGAAGCTCTTTAGCTTTTGCTTTGGGTTCGAGTGGTATTGGTGAGATTCATCTGGTTGATTTTGATACGGTAAGTATCCATAATATACACCGCCAAATCGCTTTTAAGATGGGTGATGAGGGAAAAAATAAAGCATTCATCAATGCACAACTAATAGAACAACGCTCCCCTTTTGTAAAAGCAATAGCACATGAGTGTAATTTCCAAGAGTGGAGTACAAAAGAGATTGCAGTTGATTTGATTATCGATGCAACAGACAATCTCCCTACTCGTGGGGAAATTAACACTTACGCAAAAAGTAAAAATCTCCCATGGGTTTATGGAAGCGTTGAAGCTTTTCATGGGCAAGTGTGCTTTTTTGAAGAATCATCTTTTAACGATGTTTTTAAAATCACGCAAAAAACACCAGCAGGAATTGCAACCCCTATTGTGATGCATATTGCTTCACTTCAAGCCAATTTAGCTCTTCGTTATTTGGCAGGTTTGAGTGTCAAAAAAGATTATCTTTACTATCTTTTTTTCAATAATGAGGGTGAACTGATAACTCAAAAATTTGGATTACCAAAATAGATGCAAAGAAAACAACAGTTAATCACAGATATTCAAAACCTTTTAAACTCTTACACGGGACTCAAACCGACCTCTATTAATCCCCAATTGTTAGAGTTTATCGATGAGAATACTTTACTCAGTATTATAGATTCTTTGTTGACTCAAAAAGAGCAAGCAAAAGAATCTGATAAAGAGTGGCTTGAAAAATTTAAAAATCATCACTCATGATGAGCTAACATAGCGTCATAATCAGCTACTCTATTGCGTCCATTTTGTTTTGCAAAATAGAGTGCTTGGTCTGCATTATGATAGATTGTTTCAACTTTAAGAGATTGAACATTTTGAGCATAATAATGACCAACTGACATAGTCACAACATCTAAGGGTTTGCTATATTTATGCTCAATTTTCAAATCTTCAACCGATTTGCAAATAGCTTGTGCATGTAATAAAGAGTTCTCTTTTGAAAATTCTGAATAGAGGATACCAAACTCTTCGCCTCCAATACGAAACACAAATTCATTACTTCTTTTTGAGCATAATTGCAACTGTTTGGATAATTTTTGCAAAACTGCATCCCCTTTGTCATGCCCATAATTATCGTTATAGAGTTTAAAATTATCAATATCTATAATCAATAATGTCAAAGAATGATTGTTTCTTAACGCTCTATTAAGCTCTTGAGTAAAAATTTGATTAAAATATCTACGATTATAAAGCCCTGTCAATCCATCTGTAATAGCTAAACGCTGATACTCTTTTTTAAGAATATATGTTTCTGTTATATCGCTAAAAGTTACTATAAAACTTGTGCTATTTTGCTCAAAAATTTTCTTTGCTTGAACTGCAAAATAGTATGTTTTTGATTTATAAATTATTTTTGCAATTGGTTGCTCTTTTTGAAAAATTTCCTCTATCCATAAATGCTTCACATTTGTAATAAAATTAGTATCCGCTCCAGTTACAAACAACTCATATATACAATTAAACTTTTCTAAAAACATCTCTAATGAAGAATACTCATAAAAAATCTTAAAAAATGCTTGATTTGTTTTGAGCATCTTTTCACCATCTGTAATAATAATTATATTTGGATTCTTATCAAAAAGTGTATTTAAATATAAATTATTATGTGTCACTTCATCTTCTAAGTTTTTTCTTTTACTAATATCTTGATGAGTTCCTGAGAGTTCAAGCGGTTGTGACTCTTTATCATATGAGATAATAGAACCAGAACTTTCAATCCAAATGTATGTTCCATCTTTATGTTGCATCCTAAACTCAATAACATACGCTTTTCGATTTGCTATCGCCTCTTCTACGGTACTTTTAACATAGGATAAATCTTCAGGATATATCAATTTTTGTATATCCTCTATTGTAAAAATATGTTCATCTTCTATCAGTCCTAATATAAAACGCCATATCTCGTCTACTTTATATTCATTTGTCTGAATATTCCAACTCCAATACCCAAGATGAGAACCCGCAAGTGCATTATGAAGTTCACGAGTTTTCTCTTTTACTTTATCTTCAAGAGTACGATTTAAAATCTCTATCTCATCTACACGCCTTAAAAATTTGTAAACCAAGATATTTAAAAGAACAATCAAAACAGTAATAACTATTGAAATAATATAAAACTCATTCCAAATATTTGTCAAATAGTTAAAATAATAATTTGCATTAATCTCTATAGCAATGCCACCTCTTAAACCATCTATTACATCATGAGATTCTTGATGACAACTCATACATGCTTGTTCGAGATATAGTCCTTGTATATACTCAAATTTTTGTGTTTTTTCAATAAAATGGTATTTTGTTACATTTACAGTAGATTTCATCTGAGATATTTCTTTGAGCGACTCAGCATAAAAACCCTCTGCTTTATTTATCGGATTTCGAGGAGTATTACTTTTAAGAGAAAAATGATAATCTTGATTTTTTGAATATTCCGATAACATTCTAGTCATCCATGCTGGATTAATTTTTATCATCATAGTGCCATTTGCATCTTTAATAGTATTATTTTTCAAATATGGATTTGGCTTATAATCTCTAGGATAAGCATAAACACCACCAAGACCAGCATTCCAAGCTCTCGTATTTATAATATCTTGATAATGCAAATCAGCTTGAGTAACAAAACTATTTTTATTTTCTTCTATCCTATCAATCACCCTTACATAAAACGAACCAATCAAAAGCAAATAAGAAAAAAGAGAAAAAGAGAAAAAAATTGAAAATTTATTTTTTATTGTAATCATGCGTGTATTTTATTCACAATTGCCTAATATCAAGATAAATCATCCAATAATTGCTTTTAGAGTATGTGTGTTTTTAGGTTCTATCACTTTAAAATCTCCAAAAGCATTCGCTGATTCTATACAAACAAACTCTCTATACGCCTCGTTCTTCATGCCACTCATCCGCTTACATTTGTCTATCCAAGGGTTCCAAACAACCACAGAAGATGAACCACTATTTTTTAGACGGATAGTTCGCTCTTTATCAACCAATAATAGTTCTGTATCCACTTTCTGATACACACTATCCACCTCTTTTGCAAACCATATATCACCGTGTTGAACACATGACAAAGAAGTTAAAGCATCAAAATATGGTTTAGTATCAAGACCTTTAATTGCAATATCTGCAATATCTGAAATTTTAAAATAAGTATGCAATGCTTGTGTTATAGTAAATGGTTTTTCGTCTAAATTAGTAGTGCAAAGCTCCATACTAAGCTTATCTGAGATACTCACTTTTAATTCAAGTTTAAACTTATAATTCCAAAGTTTTAAACTCTCTTGTGTCTCGCTAATAGTTAAAATAAGTTGTGTTGCATTATCTATCTCTTTAACATCTTTTAGTTGCCACATGCTAAGTCGTGCAAATCCATGTTGGGGTAAATCAGGATTATTCATGCCAAATGAAGGCCAACAAATAGGAACACCACCACGAATAGCTTTACCTATCTCAAAATCACTCATTTCACTAAGCCACAAAATTGGCTCCCCGTTTTTTCTTTTGTATTCAAAAATATGAGCACCTTGCAAGGCTATCTTTGCAGATGCAGAACTATTTTTTATCTCTAAATATTTAAAACCATTCTCTTTTATTTTTAACTCTACCATTTTTATAACTCCCTTTTATTTCCAAGAATCCATCTTGTGCCATTTGAGTGCATACATTAAAATTATCAAATAACACACTATCCCCAAAAGATATGCCTGTTGCATATTTTGAGTGATTTGTGCTATTTTTCCAAAAAGTAGTGGAAGAATCGCACCTCCAGCTATTGCCATAATAAGTAACGCACTTGCTTTTGCAGTATGACGCCCCAAACCATCAAGTGCTAAAGGCCAGATTGTAGGCCAAACTAAAGCATTTGCAAAACCTAAAAGGGCTACAAATGTTATAGAATTTGGTAAAACCATCACACCACTCCAGCCCCATAAAATTTGTGATATATAAAAATCTTGTGTGGAGCTAAAAACAACACCAAACAAAAATACAATCCCAAGCACACTTGAACCAATCAAAGCTTGTTGTTGTGAAAGATATTTTGGGATAAAAAATACCCCTACCAAATACCCAAAAACCATAAACACCATGGTAAAAGATGTCAGTGCCGTAGCATCAACAACACCTAATTTTTGAGCATATAGCCCTATTGTATCTCCAGCAATCACCTCAATGCCAACATAAAAAAATAAAGCCAAAGCACCCAAAACTACACGGGGAAATTGTAAAATATGTAAAGAATCTTTTGCATCATCTTTTTCAAACTCTAATTCAGGCAATGATGAGAACTTTATAAGCCCAATTAAACCAATAAGAACAGCACTCATGAGAATATAAGGCTCTATCAAACGAATTGCTAAATTTTGTATCTCATCACTTTTGAGTGTATCAAGAGAACCTATTCCTGAGAGAATTAATACTGTAAAAATCAGTGGTACTAAAACTCCAGCACCTTTATTGATAAGCCCCATAATACTGATTCTTTTTGCCGCACTTTCAATTGGACCAATAAGTACCACATAGGGATTTGAAGCAGTTTGTAAAATTGTAAGCCCAGTTCCTAGAGTAAAAAGTGCCAATAAAAAAACGCTATACTCTGCACTCAAAGCCGCAGGGATAAAAAGCAAACTCCCAACCGCCATCACTCCAAGACCAATTGCCATACCGTTTTTGTAGCCTGTTTTTTCGAGCAAATATGCCATAGGTAAAGCCATAACAGTATAAGCGATATAAAAAGCAAAACTTACAAAAAGTGCTTCAAAATCATTTAAATCACAAATCACTTTTAAAAAAGGGATGAGTGAGCCATTGAGCCATGTGACAAACCCAAAAATAAAAAATAAAATCCCTATAATTATCATAGGTAAAAAACTCTTAGACATGCGATAAACTCTCCAAATATTTTGCCACAGCGTCTTCATCGTTTGTATGAGGCAAAATAATGTCCGCTTTTTGTTTGACACCCTCTTGAGCATTTGCTACAGCAACCGAAGTTCCAGCTAGTGCAAACATCCCTAAATCATTAAAATTATCTCCAAATACAGTAAGCTTTTTCAAGTCAAAACCACTGTACTCGCTTACTGTAATTATCCCCTGTGATTTATCAGCATCTTTCTGAAGCAATGTTAAAAACCAACACCCAACATACGCCTCAGGGGCTAGAATATATTTTAAATTTTCTCCAAAAGTTTTTTCTAATTCTAAAGCTAAAGTACGAAGTAAAACTTCTTCGCCCATGTAAACAATCTTAAAATTATCATCCATAGCACGAATATTTTTAGATTCTAAAAGATTATCATCTTTTGTATAGCGAGTTAAAACTTGTGCTTGATGTGTATTAAGAATGTGAGAATGCAAAAAAACTTCATTCAAATTTTTATCTCCAAGTGCTAAAACAAAAGGGTAAATCCCAAATTTTGCCCCAATATCAATAATTGTATCTCCAATCTCTTTATTGATAAATTTTGTATCAATGATTTTTTTATCCATAGTTGCAATCAATGCACCATCAAGTAAAATCATAGGGATATTAATTTGGATGTTTTTTAGAAATTGTTCTGTTTTTTTGTAAGTTCGAGCAGTTGCAACACTTACAAAATTGTCCTGAGATTTTTCGTTCCATTGCTTAATCGTATAAGCACTCAAAGATAAATCTGTGCGTAAAAATGTGTGGTCAAGGTCTGTTATAAAAGTTTTTTTCATAAACAAAGTATATCTTAGCTTTTATTAAAATATATTTTAAGTTTTCTATGATAAAATTTCGCCGTTTAATTTCATTGGGGTGTCGCCAAGCGGTAAGGCCTCGGTTTTTGGTACCGATATTCGGGGGTTCGAATCCCTCCACCCCATCCACAAACAATTTATATTTTATCAACTTTTAAAATTAACATAACAAAATATACAACATGTGATATTTATATTAATTTACAATTAAACAAATTGAATTGAGTGCAACCGAAACCCCCGCAGTAAAATACATAAATAAAATTTAACAAAAAAAGCTATACAATTAAAAAGTCAAAAATTATTGAAAGGTTGCACTCATGAAAAATATTAATCTAACAGAAAATAAGAGAGCAGCAAGTAAACAACATCTATTTTTATTAACAGCTTTCAGCTAGATAGTATTTCAAGACAATAAATCTTCTTTATATACTCAAGTAAACTCAAAAAACTAGTTTTATTATAATTGAAATTTTCCCTATATTATGAAGTTTGGAGCCGATAAGTAGCAATAAATTTTATGCTTTTTCAATTTGAATGAGTATAGACAAGTTAAAATTTACAAAAGTAGATTTGGAATAGATTTTACAACAACTATTTTTGCTCAATGGATGATTAAAACCTCTGAGTTACGATTAGAAAAATTTGTAGAAAGACTATCAACTATTCAACTTCTAAATAATTATATTCAAGCAGATGAAACAACTCTACAAGTTTTAAATGAAAAAAATAAAACAGCGAAGAGTAAATCTTATGAGTGCAACCGAAACCCCCGCACTAGCTCACCCACACATCTGACCATTTCCCAATAGATTCGCAACAACTTCAATATTATTAGCATAATTTTTCTTCTGATTCCACTCTCTGTAATAGTCCCAATACCCATCCCAATCTTCACTGGT
>CAMCYC010000053.1 GCA_945883795.1 Sulfurimonas crateris
TTCAAAACCAAACTCGGAAAATAGGTATTAAGAGTCACAAAAGTAGAAGCGGAGAGCTTTTTCATGAGTTTATCAAATTTGTCTTCTTCATTCCATATTGGTTGTGTTACACCAGTGAGTTCAATTAATTTTATTTTTGCATCATAACTTACACCTAAACTATCCACAAGTCCAACCTCTTTTGCTTGACTTGCTGTAAAAATATGAGCATTTGCAAATAAATCTCTATCTTTTATATCAAGTCCTCTTGCAGTTGCAACATCAGTTGTAAACATCTCATAAGTTCCTTGAATCACTTTGTTTAATTCATTCACTTCATAAGGTGTCCATGCTCTATCTGGTGTGCCTATTTTTTTGTATTTTCCAGCTTGAACAGTTTGTGTTTTGACACCAAATTTATCCATGATACCGCTAAGGTCTGCACCTTCCATAATAACACCAATACTTCCAACCATAGAACCAGGGTTGACAATGATTTGATTTGCCCAAATACTTGCATAATAACTTCCACTTGCAAGTGTCCCTTTTGCATAGACTACAATAGGCTTTTGCGCTTTTAATCTTTTGATTGCATACGCAACTTCAATCGAAGGTGCAACTGCTCCACCAGGAGAATCAACAACAAAAAGAACCCCTTTGATATTTGTATTTTTTGCTGCATCGTCTATTTGTTGTACAATTTCTGATACTTCCATGATGGGACCTATTAGAGAAATTTGTTGCAGATTATTTAATGAAAACTCTTTTTCACTTGATGGTGCAAAAATCATAAAAAGTATGAGGATAAATATCATAGCTTTAAAGTGGTTTTGAATATATGTCATACTCATGGTGATTGGTGAAAATAATTTTTTTAAAAATTGCATTACAAGCCCTTTTGTTAAATTTAAAAAATTATATCTAAAAATTTGCTTATCTTTTAAAAGATAAGCAAATAGTAATTTTAAAATTATATACTGCAAGATTATTAAGATTCTTAGTTATAATTATTCTTAATATTTTCTCCAGGTGGTTTTAGATGAAAAATTTATCTATCAAAGTTCAAGTCTTAACTTTAATACTTGCCTCTTTATTGAGTTTAGGTATTGTTACGGCGTTTAGTTCTGTTTCTCAAAGTAGAGAAGCACTTATGCAGAGTAATTTTTTAAAACTAACTACGGTTAGAAATTTAAAAAAATCTCAAATAGAAGCATTCTTTTTAAATAATATTGCTACTTTGAAAGTTTTGTCAAATAGTAATAATGTTGAGTATTTAGCAGATGATTTATTCAGATTAGAAGAAAAAATGGATATTACCCCCACCAAAGAGTTTCCGATACAAAATCCACTAGTAAAAGATACTATTGCACCATACGAAAGATTTTTTAAATCTTTGATACATGAATATGGTTATGAAGATATTATGTTGATAAGTTCAAATAATGGGCAGGTGATGTATACAGCTGCGAAATCCAAAGATTTTGGAGCAAATTTAAAAAATGGTGAATTAAAATCAAGTGCTTTGGCTGAAGTTTGGAAAACAACTATTAAAAATAAGCGTGCAACTTATGTTGATATGAAGCCTTATGCACCCTCAAATAATGAACCTATGTTGTTTTTAGGAATTCCACTTACAATTGATGATGAAATAAATTCAGTATTAGTTTTAAAAATTGCTGGTTCATCTATTAATAAAGTCATGCAAACTAGAGTTGGATATGGCACAACACAAGAGGATTATCTTGTTGGAAAAGATTATCTTATGAGAAGTGATAGTTATTTAGATTCAAAAAATCATACAATCATCAGCTCTTTTTCAAATTCTGTGGCAGGTTCTATAAATACAATTCCTGTTAATAATGCTTTCAAAAATCAAACAGAAACAGGAATTTTTACAGAATATAATGGCAAAGAAATTTTGAGTGCTTATTCTACTATTAAAGTTGGTGAAGATTTAACATGGGCTATTTTGTCTGTGATTAATGAAGATGAGGTATTAATTACACCAAATGAGATTAGAAATTTTATTGTAATAGAGATGGTGTTGATTTTTATTATTATTGTATTTATTTCAATATGGGTATTAAATAATAATCTTATTCAGCCATTAAATAATTTTAAGAAAACTCTTTTGGAGATTGGTCAAACAAAAGATTTAACAAAAAGTTTAGAATGTGATGCTCCATTGGAAATAGAAGACATGGCAAGAAGTTTTAACAGCTTATTAACATCTTTACAAGGTTTAATCAATACAGCAAAAGAATCATCTGTTCACAATACTGAAGTTGCACATATGCTTTCAACCAATGCAAATGAGGTTGGAAAGAATGTTGAGTTATCTGTTAAAATAATAGAAGAAGCAAGTGATGAGTCAAATAAAATTAATGACGAAATTGTGCATGCAATATTAGAAGCGCAAAAAAATAAGCAAGAGATTATTAAAGCAAATGAAACATTGAATATTGCGAGAGATGAGATTGTGAATCTTGCAAAAAAGGTGCAACAAACATCAGAAGCAGAGATAGAATTGGCTCGTAAAATGGACCATTTGTCTAATGAGGCATCTAATGTTAAGAGTGTTCTTGAAGTAATTGGTGATATAGCTGACCAAACAAATTTATTAGCACTTAATGCTGCAATAGAAGCTGCTCGTGCAGGTGAGCATGGTCGTGGTTTTGCAGTTGTGGCTGATGAGGTGAGAAAATTAGCAGAGAGAACACAAAAGAGTTTAAGTGAAATCAATGCAACAATTACAGTGATAGTTCAATCTATTGAAGAAGCAAGTGAAAATATGAATAAAAATTCTAAACAAATTGAAAATCTTTCAAAAATTGCTTTAGATGTAGAAGATAAAATAAATGCAACTGTAACTATTGTGAATCATGGAACAAAAGTAAGTGATAAAACTGTACGAGATTTTGAAAATACTGGAAATGCAATCCAAAAAATTGCACGCACAATTACACAAATAGATAAAATATCTCTTGATAATGCAAAAAGTGTAGAAAATATAGTAGTCACATCGGAGAATTTAAGTAAAGTGACTCAAGAGTTAAATTCTCAGCTAGAGACATTTAACACTTAATTTTTTATTTTATCAATTTTCCATTAATATAAATAGTTGATATATTATATTTGTGGAGGATGAGGTGAAGAGCTAACTCATTTGTGGGTGCTTTATCTAAATCTATTATTAACATGTCAGCATTTTTCCCTTCTGCAATTTCTCCTGTATTTATTCCAAGTGCATTTGCAGCATCAATTGTTACACTACGGATGAGTTTATTGGCTAATTCTAAAAGAGGAGTGTTACTTTGCATAAATAAAGCTATTTTCATCTCCTCAAAAAGGTCAAGTTTGTAGTTTGAACTTAATCCATCTGTAGCAACTATCCATTTAATATTTTTTTCATCAAGCCTATTTAAATCAAGAACTCCATTTCCTAAAAGTCTATTAGAGATTGGACAATGAATTACTGTGTGTTTATTTTGAGCTAAAAGTTCGAGTTCTTCATCATTTGCTTTTACAACATGCGTAAGAAGTACATTTGAGTTATTAAAATATTGCAAAAATTCTTTTGAATCACTCACTGCATATTTTTGTTTGAGTAAGTTTTCAAAAAAATTCTTAAATTCCCCCTCGCTATTATCAAGCCAGTTTCGCTCAGCTTGGCTTTCCATAAAATGAGCTGTGAGTTTTAAATTGTCATTTTTGACTATCTCTATCGCTTTTTTGATTAAAATAGGATGGACGGAGTAGGGTGAATGAATTGCTACAGCAGGATAAAATCCCTCTCTTTGAACAGCTTTTGAAGCATTTAATCGTGCTAAAAAATCGCTAAAAAGAGCGTCAGCCATAGTAGCTTGAGAGCCAATAAGCTCATTGAAAAATACAACATTTTGAGGTGCCTTTACACAAGCATTCAAATCCATTCCATGGGAACTTATGGCGCCAAATGTAGTAATTCCACTTGCCAACATTGAATCAATGGCCTTGTTCATACACTCTTGCTTACAGTCATTGATAAGTTTTTCTCTATTTTCTATCACACTATAGAGCCAATTCATAAAATCACCATAACTCAACTGGGTTTTATTAGCACTAAATTCTATGTGAACATGAGCGTTGATAAGACCTGGCATCAGTAGAGAGTTCTCATGGAGGTTTGTAATTTTTGCATCTGGAAAATCTTCTATCAACTCCTCTAAAGGTGCTATTTTTCTAATAGTTTTTTTAAAAGCTACAGCTAAATTACTTGTTATTGTGTCTGACATAAATATAAAGTGTGGGTTGATTATTTGCATGTTACATCTTTTTGTAAATTTAAGTGTTGATTATACATTTTTTTTTATAATAAACAATTATGCTGATTTAATGGAATAATATGCTATATTCCGCTTAATTAAATATAAGTTCTAAAAATATTATAATAGGAGCTAGATTATGATAAAGTGTGATAAAAAATTTGAAAATCTTGAAGAAGAGCTTCTTAATTTACCGACTGTACTCAAAAATAGTTTGCAAAAAGATATTTTGACTATAAAGCAGTTGAATAAAGAGGGTGAGAAGTTTGCATATGTTTCTAAAAATTTATGTGATTTAAGTGGTGCAGAATATGTTATTTTTTCAAAATACATGAATCAAAATTATCATGAATCTGAAACATTCATTTTTGTAGACTCTACGGGTCGTCAAGTGTGTACTTTATCTGGAAGAGATATAGATTTATATAACATGATAAAAAAGTGCGATAAACTAATAGAGAGCCATAAATTTTAGATATTTAAATATTATGCAACTTTTTTAATTAATATTTTGATAAAATAAGCATTCAAGATTTTCAGATAAATACAAAAAGGTTAAAAATGAAAGTAGTAGTTATTCAAGGTCCGAATTTAAATATGCTAGGTGTGAGAGAGCAACACATTTATGGTCCAATGAAATTGGAGCACATTCATGCACAGATGAAAGACTTTGCAACTCAAAATGGTGTGGAGATAGAATTTTTTCAAAGCAATTTGGAAGGTGAAATTGTTGATAGAGTCCAAGAATGTTATGGTGATGCAAATGGGATTATTATTAATCCAGCAGCTTATACCCACACTTCTATTGCTATTCGTGATGCAATTGCAGCAGTGAATTTACCTACTATTGAAGTACATATCAGTAATATTCATCGTCGTGAAGAATTTAGAAAAATAAATATGATAGCACCTGTTTGTGCTTCATCTATTGTAGGTTTTGGTCCATTCGGATACCATTTAGCGATGATTGGTGTTCTTCAGATGATGAACGAGATTCAAGCAGCTGGAGAAGTTCAAAAAACTCAGCAAGTTAAATAAAAATTTATGTACCTAAAGCGTAAGTTAACAAAAAGTTTAACAACTTTTAAAACCTTGCACTTTGGATATAAATCTACACAAAAAAGTTTTCATAGATACAAAGTAATCATTGGTATAGGTGGAAATGTTGGAGATGTTAAACGAAGATTTGAGCATCTTTTTATTTATTTAAAAAAAGATAAAAGAATTGGTCTTTTACAAACTTCATTGATTTTGAAAAATCCTCCATTTGGTTTTGTAAATCAAGATGATTTTTTTAATTCAATTATAGTCTTAAAGGTAAGCATGCAACCTTTTGCTTTTTTGGAATATTTAATGCGATTAGAAAAAAAATTTATGAGAAAGCGAAGTTTTCAAAATGCTCCAAGGACCTTAGATTTGGATATCATTTTTTTTGATAATAGAAATATAAAAACAGATAAACTTACTGTTCCCCATGTGAATTGGTTTAAAAGAGAAAGCGTTGTAATCCCATTATCGGAACTTCAATTATGAAAATATTAACATTTACAGGTAAAACTCCTTCTGAAGCACTTAGAAATGCTAAAATTGAAATTGGCGATGATGGGATGCTTATTGAAACAAGAGAAGTACGGAAAAAAACATTGGGTAGAGATGCCCTTTATGAAGTTGTAATAGGTATCGATGAAAAATCACATAATACATATAAGCAATCTATAAAGCCTTTAAATAAGCAAAAGCCTATTAAAAAGGAGAGTGAAGATGTTTTATATGATATTTCAAGTGCAGCTAGACAAATTTCAAAAATAGCAGATGTTACGGATCCACTTTATGAATATGGAACACCACAAAGTTCTTCAAGTGGGTATGAACCAAAAGAATTAAAAGAGATAAAAACTGAAATTACAAAACTTGGTGATAAAGTAAAACTTATACAAAATATGTTTTGGGAAGAGAAATTACCAAGTTTAGACAATACTATCCCTCCAGAGTTTGCTGAGATATATAGATTGGCATCACAAAGTGGAATGAATAAAGAACATCTTAATGCTATTATGAAAATAACGCTAGAGCATATGCCATTTAAAATGAGAGAAAATTCAGAAACTGTCAAGCGATATTTTCAAACACTTTTAAGAAAAATGGTTCCAGTGAGAATTGAGACACCTCCTGCAGTAGGTAAAAAAAAGGTTATTATGCTTGTTGGTCCAACAGGGGTTGGAAAAACTACATCTATAGCCAAGCTTGCAGCAAGATACTCTTTTTTAATGGAAAAAAAGCATAAAGTGGGTCTCGTTGTTTTAGATACATATAGGATTGGTGCAGTAGAACAGTTGATGCAATATGCTAGAATGATGAAACTCGGAATTGAAACAGTTGTGGACCCTCCAGAATTTGTGGGTGCTTTAAATTCTCTTCGGTATTGTGATTATATTCTCATAGATACTATGGGTTCTAGCCCTTATGATAAAACAAAAATAGAAAAAATTTATGAGTGCTTGCAAGCTAATAATACAGAGTTTTTAATTGATGTAGTCTTGGTTGTGCCTAGTTCTATTAAGTATGAAGATTTAAAAGCTACATACGATAATTTTGAAACACTTAATATTGATACTATGATGTTTACGAAGTTGGATGAAACTAGAGGATTTGGTAATATTTTTTCATTAGCTTATGAAACAAAAAAACCAATTAGTTATTTTTCTGTTGGACAAGAAGTTCCAGAAGATTTAGTGTGTGCAAGTGGTGGTTTTTTAGTGGATTGCTTACTTCATGGTTTTAATCGGAGTAAAATATGATTGGTAACCAGGCGGAAAAACTCGAAGCATTGGTTGCTTCAAACTCTAAAAAAAGATCAAAAAAAACTAGATTTATTGCTATTACTAGTGGTAAAGGTGGTGTTGGAAAAAGTACTATTAGTTCTAATATAGCTTATGTGCTAGCACAGAGTGGACTCAATGTTGGTATCTTTGATGCTGATATTGGGCTTGCAAATTTAGATGTAATGTTTAATGTTAAAATGAAAAAAAATATTTTGCATGTACTTAAAGGTGAAGCTACAGTTGCTGAAATTTTAATTCCAATAACAAGAAATCTTATTTTAATTCCAGGTGAAAGCGGAGATGAAATTTTAAAATATTCAGATATTGCACTTTTTGAACGCTTCATGGAAGAGGCTCAGGTTTTAGATAAATTAGATGTCATGATAATAGATACTGGAGCTGGAATAGGGGAACATATTCAGATGTTTTTAAAAGCTGCAGATGATGTTATTGTTGTAACAGTGCCAGACCCAGCTGCTATTACAGATGCTTACGCTACCATAAAAACTATAGCTCTTATGCGTAGTGATGTTGGTGTGATTATGAATCAAGTTAGAAATGAAAAAGAGGCACTTGCTGTTTTTGGGAAAATTAAAAAAGTTGCTTCTGCGAACATCAAAGATACTTTAGATTTACAATTATTAGGAAAAATAGATTCTGATATAAAAGTTTCTACCGCAGTTAAACAAAGAGCTCTTTTTTGTGTATCTTCTCCAGGTTCTCAAGCTCATAAAGATATTATTTCTATTGCAAATAATATAAGCAAAAAATTGGAACGGAATGTGCTAGTTAGTTCAAATGAAAGTGGCTTATCAGGACTATTTAAAAGATTGATGGAACATTTTTAAGTTTATTATTTTTGAGGACTTTCAATGCTAGGCGAAAATTTTGTCCACTTTTTTACAGTTCAAGGTTTTTTTGTTGGAATCATTTTTGGTATTTTAAAATCATTTGATGCTGAAGGATTATTTGTATATACTTTTTTCATAAGTATTTTTTTCTATCTATTTTCTCATATAATTGTTGCATTATATTTTAAAACTATCAGTGGGAAAGCTTACTCTTTTTCAAAAGATTTACATGAAAAAGATTTGGATTCATTTGTTCTTGAAATTAATAAAAGAGAAAAATTAATTGATTCAGCATCTAAAATTACAGATATTGCAATACAAGCTAATAATTTAGATAATCCGAGGAATGCGTGATGAGTCCACATGTTGTCTACGCAAATGATATTAAACATAAAAGAGATGAACTCGCAATTCAATACTTGCCAGCCGTTAAGGCTATGGCTTTTAGACTCAAAGAAAGGCTTCCCAGTTCTATAGATTTTATGGATTTATCTGCTATTGGTACAGAAGAGCTTATTAAACTCTCACGAAGATATGACGAACTCTTGAATGATTCTTTTTGGGGATATGCAAAAAAACGAGTTTATGGGGCGATGCTTGATTATTTGAGAAGTTTAGATATTTTAAGCCGTTCTAGTAGAAAACTTGTAAAGGCAATTGATTATGCTGTTGAAGAATATTTATTAATTCACAATGAAGAACCTACAGATGCAAAGTTAGCAGAAATTTTGCAAGAAGATATACTTAAAATCCATGAGGCAAGAATTGCATCCACTATATTTGCTGTTATGCCATTAGAAGATCAACTGCATGTAAGTGACGAAGGTTCTTCGATTGCAAGTATTGAAAAAGAGGAATTGATTGATATTATTAAAAATGTTTTATCAACATACAAAGAGAGAGAACAGATGATAATTCAACTCTATTATTTTGAGGAGTTGACATTAAAAGAAATTAGCAATGTGTTAAATATTACAGAATCAAGAATCTCTCAAATTCATAAGTCTGTAATCGAAAAAATTAAACAAAGTGTTGGAGCATAGTCCATGGCAGATATACTTTCACAAGAGGAAATTGATGCCTTATTGGATGTTGTAGAAGATGATGGAGAATCCTCTGTTTTAGAGGATGATAATGATCATCTTCTTCCCCAAAGACAAGTAACTCTTTATGATTTTAAAAGACCAAATAGGGTTTCAAAAGAACAACTTCGTGCATTCCGTGGTGTTCATGATAAAATGGCTCGCTCTTTAGCCTCTCAAATCTCTTCTATTATGCGCTCAATTGTTGAGATACAATTCCATTCAGTTGACCAAATGACATACGGCGAATTTTTGATGTCTCTTCCTAATCCTACAAGTTTTAATGTTTTTTCCGTGAAGCCATTAGAAGGTAGTGGTATTATAGAAATTAATCCATCAATTGCCTTTCCAATGTTAGATAGACTTTTAGGTGGAAAAGGGGAACCATTTGATGCAAGTAGAGAATTTTCTGATATAGAATTGAGTCTATTTGAAACAATTTTACGAGTTATGATGAGCACGCTTAAAGAGGCTTGGGGACCAGTTATGGAAATTTATCCCAATATTGAATCTAAAGAATCAAGCCCAAATGTTGTACAGATTGTTGCTCAAAATGAGATTGTTGTTATGGTTGTTATGGAAATTATTATTGGTCATAGTTCTGGTATGATGAATATTTGTTATCCTGTTATTTCTTTAGAACCAATATTACCAAGACTTGCTAGTCGTGATTTAATGTTGAATGAAACGAGTTCTAAAAAAAGTCGTAACGCCGAATTAAAAGTTTTACTTGGAGGTGCGCAAGTAAATATTGAAGCTAGTCTTGGTGGTGCTGAATTGACATTGCGAGATTTGTTGGATTTAAAAGTTGGTGACATTTTAAGATTATCGACTCCAGCAAATGATATTGTCACTGTTGCTGTAGATGGAAAAGAACGATTTAAAGGTGAAATAGGACTAAGAAGATTTAGAAAATCTATTCAAGTTACAGAAATAGTAGAAACTGAAAAAGATGCCGTGAAACGAGCTTTAGAAAATTTTGAAAACTTAAGAAAAGATAACATTATAGGTGTCAAAGATATGATACATGAACAACTACAATATAAACATGAGGATTTTATGGATGATTAATTTTATGAAATTGTTTGCAAATGAAACAATAGGAACAATTGAAGCTCTGATTGGTCAAGCTCCTACTCTCGAATTAAAAGAAGAACAAGATTTAAGTATTATCTCTAACATAGTCCCACCTATTGTTTTAATTAAATTGAGCGTTTCTGGTGATGTAAATGCTAAAGTGATGCTTGCATTGCCTTCAAATATGTCAACTGCTTTAGCTGATATGATGATGGGCGAAGAAGCAAGTAATAGAGAAGATGTCTCAGATGATGATTTAGATGCTACAAAAGAGATTGTGTCAAATATTTTTGGAGCAATTGGAAATACACTCTCTTCTCAAAAAGAGTTACCTAGAGTTTCTTTTCAAATAGATAGTATTAAGTTTATTAATGATGAAAAAGAAATTAGTTTAGAAAACTTTTATAAAATGTTTGTATATAAATTTAGTTTGGGAGCTTTAAATTCTTTATTGATGTTCATTATAGACGAGAAGTTATATAAGGCAATAACTAAAAATCCTAAAAATAATGAAAAAAATTCTGACTCAGATAGTATTTCTGGTAGTTCTAAACAATCTAATAATTTTGGGTTAAATAATGATGAGATGCATAATATAGCTCTTATTATGGATGTTAAATTACCAGTAAAGGTTAGAATAGGAAAGAAAAAAATGCTTTTAAAAGATGTTCTAAGCATGGATATAGGTTCTGTTATTGAACTCAATCAATTAGCAAACGATCCATTGGATATTTTGGTTGATAATCATGTTATTGCTGAGGGTGAAGTGGTAATAGTTGATGGGAATTTTGGTATCCAGATAACAACAATAGGAACAAAAAGAGAAAGACTTGCTCAGCTCAAGGGCTAAGAATGAAAAATAGTACAGAAACAACAAAAAAATATGTTAGAGATATTAAATCTGCTGATATGTGGAGTGTATTTAAAATTCTTGCTGATTTTATAAAAGGGTTTGATGAACTTGGTGATTTAGGACCTACTATAACTATTTTTGGAAGTGCTAGAGCTGATGAAAAAAATCATTATTATAAAGAAGCACAAAAGCTTGCTTCAATGCTTGCAAATAGAGGTTTTAATATTATGACTGGTGGTGGTCCAGGTGTGATGGAAGCTGCTAATAGGGGTGCTAGAGAATCTTCAGACATAGAGTCTATAGGATTGAATATAGACCTCCTCAGTGAGCAAAAGCCAAATAAATATACAACTAAAGAACTTAGATTTGACTATTTTTTTTCTAGAAAAGTTATGTTAGTAAAATATTCCATGGCGTATGTTATTTTTCCAGGTGGTTATGGAACTCTCGACGAATTATTTGAAGCTTTAACTTTGGTGCAAACTAGAAAAGTAGCAGGTGTTAAAATATTTGTCATAGGTGTTAATTTTTATAAACCATTATTGGAATTTCTTGAAAATAAATTATATGTTAACGGTATGATAACTCTTGAAGATTTAAAATTTATACGACTAACTGATGATTTAGGGTGCGTTGTCCAAGAAATAGAAAATTCTTTGATACAGCAGTTACAAGTTCTTGAAGAAGCAGGCTTAAAAGATACAAAGTATTACGATTCTTTATCTGAATTTAATAAAGAAAGATTACAATCATCTAATGAATACAACATATGAGATTTTAAAATGAATAAGAACAACAAAGTTTTAATAGGAATGAGTGGTGGTGTTGATTCAACTGTATCAGCACTTATGCTTAAGCAAGATAGTTATGAGGTTGAAGGTGTATATATGAAACTTCACTCAAAACCAGGATACCATGAAATACATCAAGTGAGAGCACAAAAGGCTGCTGATTTCGTTGGTATCAAATTACATATATTGGATTTACAAAAAACATTTCAAGAAAAAGTATTCCAACCATTTATAGATACTTATGCAAAAGGGAACACTCCTAATCCGTGTGCACTTTGTAATAGAAATCTAAAATTTGGTGAAATGGTTAAGTTTGCTGATAGTATAGGTGCATATTATGTGGCAACTGGACACTACATTAAAACTGATGGAACATATTTTTATACAGCAGATGATGACACTAAAGATCAAAGTTATTTTCTTTTTTATGTAGATAAAAATATTTTATCAAGATTATTATTTCCTCTTGGAAGCAAGAAAAAAAGTGATATTAAAAAAATAGCGGCTTCTATTGAAGGTTTGGAGACTTTTGCCTCTCAAGCTGAATCTAGTGAAATATGTTTTGTGGAAACAACTTATACGGATTTACTGAAAGATTATGTAAATGTAGATAATGTTGGAGAGGTTCTTGATATCGAAGGAAATACCGTAGGTAAGCATAAGGGTTACATGCACTATACAACGGGTAAAAGAAAAGGGTTTAGTGTAAAAGGTGCGCATGAGCCACATTATGTTTTAAGTACAAATCCACAAACTAATCAAATTGTAGTTGGGAAAAAAGAAGACCTTGCATGTCAAAATATAGTTTTAAATAATATGAATATGTTTCATAGTAAGCTTGAATTTGATACAAATGTTAAATTAAGATATAGAACGAAAGCTGTTTTGTGTCATGTAGTGATTAAAGAAGATAAAGCATATATAAAATTAGCAGAGTTTGTTTTTGGCGTTGCAGTAGGACAGGCTGCTGTATTTTATGACGATAATAGACTTATTGGGGGTGGTTGGATTACTGAAGTTAAGTAAAAAATACCTTTTAAATAAGCAGATAAAAAATGTTGCAAATTTATTTATTTATTAAGCTTAATTTAAGTAACACTTCCATATAATTCCACTCCACAAACAGAAGGACATCGAAAGAGTCCAAGAAAGACTTCAAGTAGAAGCTTTTAGAAATGTTTGAGATCATTGAAAACTAAGCAAGTAATAGACTTAATGACAACATTAAGTTAGAGTTACTTAGAAA
>CAMCYC010000054.1 GCA_945883795.1 Sulfurimonas crateris
AGAGCGTGCACAAAATAGAAGAATTGAAGCAGAGTTAACAAAAAACTAAATGCTTGATATCCCTTGTGTCATCTTTGCAGGTGGCAAAAGTAGTAGAATGGGAGAAGACAAAGCACTTCTTCCATTTTCTGGATTTTTAACTCTCACACAATTTCAACTCTTTCATCTTAGTAAAATTTTTAAAACTGTTTATATTTCATGTAAAGATAAAACAAAATTTGATTTTGAAGCAAACTTTATAGAAGATTTCAAAACAGACTCGCTTTTTGCTCCAACTTTAGGATTTATTTCAATTTTTAAAGTATTAAAAGATGAAAGTTTTTTTGTTCTTAGTGTTGATACCCCTTTTATCACAGAGCTAGAAATTAATCAAATCATACAAAAAGATTCCCTTCAAGTTGATGCGACAATAGCAAAAACATTTTCCACAATCCACCCAATGTGTGGTATTTATCACCGTTCACTTGAAAAAAAATTTCTTGAAATGTTTGAAAATGATACGCATAAACTTGGATATTTATTAAAAATTTCCAACACTTTATTTGTAGATTTTGAAAATGAAAAACCTTTTTTTAATCTTAATCATCCTGATGAATATCAAGAGGCACTTCTAATAATCACAAAGAACTTAAAATGGTATAATTCACAAACTTAATTTTGGAGAATTGAATGCAAGCAAAAATATTTTTTGGCTCACAAGAGGTAATAAAAGAAAATTTTAGCCAAAGAAAAAATCCTTTTAGTGGTAAAGTTGTCTCACAAGCTCCTATTTGTGATGCAGAGGATGCAAGAAAAGCACTCAAAATTGCTCAAGAAGCTACACAAGATGCAAAAACCTCAACACTTTCGCAAAGATGTAATTGGCTTTTGGATGTTGCAAAAAAGCTAAGAGAAAATAAAGAAGATATTGCCAAAACCATTACAGATGAAGTTGGTAAACCTATAACATTTGCAAGAGTTGAAGTTGAGCGATGTATTGAAACTGTCTTATTATCCGCTGAAACGATGAGAACAATGCATGGCGAAACTATTAATACTGATGCCATGGGAAGTGGTAAAAAAACGATTGCCTATTTTTCTCGTATTCCCGCAGGTGTTGTTGTAGCAATTACCCCTTTTAATTTTCCACTTAATCTTATAGCTCATAAACTAGCACCTGCACTTGTAGCAGGAAATACAGTTGTGCTTAAACCAACTCCAGAAGCACCTTTGACTGCGTATAAATTTGCAAAACTTTTTATTGAGAGTGAATATGCTATCAAAGATGCACTGAGCGTTGTATATGGCGATTCTGAGGTTGGTAATGCTCTTATTACTAGCGATATTCCACGAGTGATTAGTTTTACAGGAAGTGTACCCGTTGGCAATATTATCACAAAAAATGCTGGCATAAAAAAAGTAAGTTTAGAACTTGGTGGTAATGCTGCGACATTTGTTGATAAAAGTGCAGATTTAGATTTGGCAGCTAGAAGATGTGCTTTGGGTGCATTTATTAATTCTGGGCAAGTGTGTATCTCTTTGCAGAGAATTTATGTAGATAGTGCAATTTATGAAGAGTTTGCACAAAAAATGGCAGAAGAAACACAAAAATTAGTTGTAGGTTCTCCCTATGAAGATGCAACTTTTATGGGTCCACTTATTGATGATGAAGCCTCTATTCGTGCCATGGAATGGGTACAAAGTGCTATAACTGAAGGTGCAATTGCACTTTTACCACCACGAAGAGAAGGGAGAATGTTTTATCCATGTGTGATGGCAAATGTTACAGATGAGATGGCAATTGTCTGTCAAGAGGTTTTTGCTCCAATAGTTTCACTTGTAAGAGTCAATGGTTTTGATGAAGCTGTTCCAAAAATGAATAACTCCCCATATGGGCTTCAATTTTCAGTTTTTACGAATGATTTGAATCTTGCAAAAAGAGCAATTGATGTGCTTGATGCGGGTGGAATTGTAATAAATGACATGCCAACGCTTCGTTTTGATATTCAACCTTATGGCGGAGTAAAACTTAGCGGTGTAGGTCGAGAAGGTCCACGATTTGCAATTGAAGAGATGACTGAGATTAAGAGTGTTGTGATTTGTTGAAAAATAAAAAGGAGTTATCATGGAAGCAGTAGCATTAGAAAATTATAGTTATGAGGATAAAATGGAGATTGAGTGTTTCAATGAGAGTATAAATATGCAAGAAATTTTTGAATAGATGAAAAAAAAAGCTATCATTTCTGCATGTTTACTTGGGGAAATTTGCCGTTACGATGGTAAATTAAAACAAGTAAATGGAGTTTTAGAGGCATTTAAAGAGTATGAAATTATCCCTTTTTGTCCAGAAGCTCCATTATTTGGAACGCCTCGTCAACGGATAAGTGTTATTCGCATGGAGGGTAAAAATAAAATTATCACAGATGAAACACATGAAGATGTAACTCAAAAACTTGAAGAGGAGATAAATAATTTTATCATGAAATCTTTACACCCAGATATAATAGTGTTAAAATCTAAAAGCCCAAGTTGTGGGTTTGGTACAACTCCAATTTTAAATAAAAAGAGAGAATTACTTATGTATGCAAACGGGATAGCTGCTGAAATTTTTTTAGAAAAGTTTGGACATGTACAAATAACCGATGAGAGAAGTTATGAAGTTTGAATATCTAAAATATTTAAAAGAGAATAATCAAACAATAAAAGTGCTTAATAGTGATAATTTTGCGTTTACTCTCTCTTTTTTTCATGAAGTTTTTATTAAAAGACGCAATATGACGCTCAAACATTCTGAGATGTTGCAATATCTTGATGATTATCTTTTTGATATTAATCAGAGTTATAAAAATATTTTTCCAAAATCTGCAAAAGAGTATTTGGATGATTTTTCAAATGAACGCAATGCTTATTTGAGAAAGTATCATGGAAAAGAAGATGAGGCATTGTATGAACTGACACCGCATGTACAAAAAGCACTTGAATTTTTGGAAAGTTTAGAGAAAAAAGAGTTTGTTGGGAGTCGCTCTAAGTTTAATATTGTGTTTGAACTTTTAGAAGATTTGGAGTTTGAGACCAATTTTGATGATGTTCAGAGGATACAAAAACTTCAATTGCAAAAAGATGAAATAGACGCTCAAATAGAAGCGATTAGCTCCAAACAAGATTTACGCTTTGATAACGCTCGTATAAAAGAGCATTTCATGCAAATAGATGAGATGGTGAGAAAACTCAAATACGATTTTACGGAGATAGAGTATAACTTTAGAGCATTAAATATCAAAGCCATGGAGCAAATTATTACTCAAGATGGTGCAAAAGGGATGGTGCTTGGCTCAATTTTTGAGATAGAAGATAGTATCCGTGAGAGTGACCAAGGGAAAAGTTTTTTTGCTTTTTGGCAACTTCTCACCGATACGCAAAAAAGTCAAAAGCTTTCTGATTTACTTGAAAATCTGTATAAAATAGATGCTATTAAAGAGTTTGACCAAGAGAAAAAACTCGAAGATATGAAATACTCACTTTTGCAAAGCGGTGCAAAAATTTCTAAAGTTTCATCAAAACTGATGGAGCAATTAAGACGCTTTTTGGATGATAGAGTTTGGATTGAAAATAGAAGAGTTTTGGAACTTTGTAAAAATATCCAAAAAAGTGCTATTGAGATAAAAGATGATTTTCCAACTGTACGAGATTTTGCTTTTATGGATGATGAAAAAGTAAAAGTGGAAATGGTTTTTGAAAAATCACTCTATACAGTAAAACAATCTAGTGAATTTAAAAAAGAGCTGAGTGAGCAAAAAGTTGAGGTAAATATTGATTCGTTTTATGATATATTTTTTATAGATGAGCAAAGTTTAAAACGCAATATTAGTGAGATATTACTCTATAAACCACAATGTACGCTTGCTCAAATTGCTCAAACTTTTCCTATCAAAAAAGGGGTAGCAGAGCTAGTTGGATACTTATCTATTGCCAAAAATAGTGAGAATGCAAGGGTTGAAGAACACTCATTTGAGAGTATTGAGATAACGGATAGCGATGGCAATACTAAAGTTGTAAAGTTGCCTAAAATAATTTTTGTAAGAAACTAAAGGCTTAGAATGAATATAGATGCAAGAGTGGCAATAACTATCCTTTTAAAAGGGGTGTTTTATAAAAATGATAATGAAAAAGCTTGGGGTGAGCTTATTGAAAATAGTTTTTCTTCGATACAAGAGTATTTTGAAGTGATTGGTTTGGATGTTTTTGTAGATGAGAGTGAGGGTTATGCATATCTCAAACATAAAGAGTATGAAAACGAGCAAGAAGCACCTCCAAAGCTAATTCAAAAAAGGGAGTTAAGCTATAAAGTTTCCCTTTTATGTGTACTTTTGAGGAAAGAGATTGTTGATTTTGATATGCAAAATGAGAGTTCACGGGTAATTATCTCCAAAGAAGATATTAAAAAAGAGTTACTTTTATACCTTCCACAAACTTTTAATGAGGTAAAAGCATTTAAAGATATTGATGCGACTATCAAAAAAGTGGAAGAGCTTGGATTTTTAAGTAAAATGAAAAATGATGAGGAGAGTTATGAAATTAAACGCTCAATAAAAGCGTTTGTAGATACTTCATGGCTGAAAAATTTTGATGAAAAACTCCAAGAGTACAAGGAGAGTGGCAAATGGAACTAAAATTAGATTTTGCAATGGATGATAAACTAACAGGTTTTCGACTTGCCCATTTTGAGTTTTATAATTGGGGAACTTACAATAATTCGATAGTCTCTCTCGATTTGAACCAAAAAAATGGACTCTTAACTGGTGATATTGGTTCAGGAAAATCTACGATTGTGGACGCACTTACGACCATGTTAGTGCCTCATCAAAAAATTATTTACAATAAAGCAGCGGGTGCTGCAAGTAAAGAGCGTTCTCTTCGTTCCTATATTTTGGGGGAATACAAAAGCTCAAAAGATGAAAATTATGCAACTTCAAAAGCAGTTTCTTTACGAGGTGAGGATAGTTTTAGTGTTTTACTTACCCGTTTTGATAATGATGGATTCAATGAAAGTGTTACTTTGGCACAGTTTTTTTATATCACAAACTCCAAAGAGCAAAAGTTTTTTATAGTTTCTAAAAGTAAACTCACAATTAAAGAAAATTTATTTGATTTCAAAGATATTCAAGCACTCAAAAAGAGATTAAAATCGATTCCATTTACAGAAGTTTATGAAAGTTTCAAAGATTATTCCAAAGATTTTAGACGAGTCATGGGGATTAAAAATGAACAAGCTTTAAACCTTTTTTACCAAACAGTTTCACTCAAAGAGATAGGAAATTTAACTGCATTTATCCGAACTCACATGTTAGAAAAAGGGGATATTGAGCAAAAAATTGAGGAGCTTTGTAAAAATTTTAGCGATTTAAACCATGCACATAACTCTGTATTACGAGCAAAAAGACAGATAGAACTTTTAACTCCTATAGAAAAAGAGGGCAAACGGTATCAAAGTGAAATTCTTTTAAAAGAGGAAAATGAGCAAATGCGAGATACTTTGAGTGAGTATTTTGCAAATATTGAGATAGATTTGGTGCAATCTAAGATAGATGAGTTGGAGATAGAACTCAAAAAATCTAATTCCAATAAAGAAAAAATAGATAAAGAACTCTCACAACTTAGACAAAAAGAGATAGAACTCAAAATAGAGTTGGAGCAAAATGGGGGAAATCGCCTCAATGCTATAGAGAGTGAAATAAAAACATACGCCTTAACGCTTGAGGAAAAAAAAGGGAAAAACCAAAGTTATAATGATTTAGCAAAATCTCTTGAATTTCCTGTAGTTTCAAACGAACATCGATTTTTGAATAATATTAATGATGCCAAAAAGAGATTTGAAGATGTTGATTCTGATTTGGCAAAGATACAAAATGAACGGGTTTTTCATGGAGTTTCTAAACAAAAATATGAAGATAGAGCAAAAGAGCTTGGAGCGGAAATAGCGTATTTGAAAAATAATCGCTCAAATATCCCTCAAAAAATCTCCAAAATTAGAGATGCTATGGCAAAAAATTTGGGTCTTAAACATGAAGCACTTCCATTTGTGGGGGAACTTATTCAAGTAGCGGATACAAAGTGGGAAGGTGCTATTGAGAGAGTTTTGAATAATTTTGCACTCTCTTTGTTGGTAAGTTCTGAATATTATGATGCAGTTGCAGAGTATGTTGATAGCACAAATTTACAAGGAAAACTTGTATATCTTAAGGTTTCAAATAGTACAAAACAGGAAAATTTTGTAGATATTTTGCCAAATTCATTACTCAGAAAAATCGAGCTCAAAGCAGATTCCTTTTTGTTTGAAGCACTTCAAAACATGTTAAATGACCGCTTTAATATTCCATGCGTTGAGAACCTTGATGATTTTAAACGGTTTAAAAAAGCACTTAGTATTAATGGGCAATTTAAAACAAATCTCTCTCGCCATGAAAAAGATGATAGATACGATATTGATGATAAAAGTAAATGGGTTTTAGGCTGGGATAACCTTTTAAAACTTCGTTTATTAGGTCTAGAACATGAAAAAGAGGTTGAAAAAATTACCTTTTTAAATGCTCAAATCAAAGAGTTGAAACTTGATGAATCAACGCTTCAAAAGCAAAGAGATACGCTTCGAGATTTACTAAACTTTAAAGATTTTAGTGAGATAGATTGGTATAGTGTGAGTAAAAAAATAGACCAATTAAACTCCGAAAGAGAGGCACTTGAACAAAGTTCTGATATTATTCAAACCCTTTTAAATGAGATAGAAAATATTCAAAGAACGATAGTTGATGAAAATGCAGAAGTGGAGAAAATTTCTAAAAATATTGGAAAATTTGAGACAAATATTTTTACTTACACCAATCGACAAAGTGAATTGCAACAGCTTTTGGATACGAGCTTAGAAATACACGAGATAAAAGAAAAACTTGACAAACTTTTTGCAGAACTATTAGAAGAAAAAGTAAATCTTGTAAATATAAAATCTCAAGAAAAAATACTCAGACAAGCTTTGCAAAATAAACTCAACTCGCTAAGTGCTTCTCTTACACGGCTCAATGCTAATATAACAAGGTACATGACAACCTTTGTTTCAGAGTTTCAAACCGCTTCAAAAGATGTGGATATTGCTATAGAATCTTTAGAAGATTTTAATGCAAAATTAGCAGAATTGAAAAAAGATGATTTGCCAAAATGGGAAAAAAGATTTAACGAGCTTTTTAAAGAGGGGACAATACGCAATATTTTACTCATCCAAGAGGAGTTAGAACACCAAAGTTTAGAGATAAAAAAGAAGATTGATTCGATTAATAACTCACTTAAAGATATAGAATACAACGATGGTACTTTTGTTGAACTTATAGCAGAGCAGGGTATAGATATAGATATTCGAGATTTTAAACAAAGCCTCAAAAGTGCAACTGCGGGTTCTATTGATAATGACAATAGTTATGATGAGCAGAAATTTCTTGAGATTAAAAAAATTATTGATAAATTTAACGGTAGAGAAAATTATGTAGATTTGGATAAAAAGTGGACACAAAAAGTAACAGATGTAAGAAATTGGTTTAACTTTGCAGCTTCTGAAAGATATTTTAGTGATTTGAGTGAAAAAGAGTATTACGCTCATAGTGGTGGAAAATCGGGTGGGCAAAAAGAGAAATTGGCATACACCGTTTTAGCATCTTCACTTGCATTTCAGTTTGGGATAGAATATGACAAAATCCAAAGCCGTTCCTTTCGCTTTGTCATGATAGATGAAGCGTTTGGAAGGGGAAGTGATGAAAGTACCAAATACGCACTTAATCTTTTTGAAAAACTTAAACTCCAACTTTTGGTAATTACCCCAAAACAAAAAATTAATGTGATAGAACCTTTTGTACAAACTGTTCATTTTGTGGCAAATCCTGAAGGGATGCGTTCTTCACTTTTGAGCATGTCTATAGAAGAGTATCAAAAGAATAAAAAATAATGGCACAGTTTTTTGATACAAAAGAGATTTTTTTAAAGGCAAATAAATTATACGAAAACGCTCAACTTTTTGTTGCCTTTATGGAGCAAAAAGAGCTGTTTCCCTATAGCATCAAACTCCAAAAATTAAAGCAAAGTGATATTCAAAAAGGGTATCAAACTATTTTAAAAGAGATTGAATCACTCAAAAAACTTAAATTAGAGATTTTGTATCAAGAGTGTCATTTTAAAACTATTGGCTCACAAACGCTTCCCATGGCAATTATATTTCAAAATCAAGAGCAATTTTTGAAGTTTATTGATAAACAAGATGAGTTTTTTGAGTTTGTAAAAAATTATGAAAAGATAATTAAAAAATACGAAGTGTTACAAAATACTCTGCTTAATAAACCTAAAATTATTGTTCAAAATCAGAATAATTGGGATAAATTACTCAAAGTTTGTGATTTTTTTCTCCAAAATCCTCGCCCTAATATCTACACAAGAGAGTTAGCAATTGAGGGTGTGGATACGAAATTTATAGAAAATAATAAAGCAATTTTGGATATTTTACTCTCAAATATTTTACCTCCAGAAGCATTTGATAGTTTCGTTACAAGTTTGGGTAATTATGGATTTGAGAAAAAATATGCCTTAAAATATCCACTCCCTTTGGTACGATTTAGGATTTTAGATGATGGTTTGAAAATTGCAAATTTAAGTGATATTACCCTCAATATTCAAGAATTTATGGAATTAAATTTTGCATGTGAGAATGTTTTTATTGTAGAAAATCAAATTACAACACTCTCTTTTCCAAAATTGAAAAATTCAATTGTGATTTTTGGAAGCGGTTATGCGGTTGGAATGTTAAAAGATGTTGCATGGTTACAAGAGAAAAAACTCTATTATTGGGGTGATATAGACAAAGATGGATTTGCAATACTCTCTCAAGCACGAAGTTATTTTCAAAATTTACAATCAATTTTTATGGATGAAGAGGTGATAGAACTTTTTAAAGAGTATGCAGTTGCAGATGAAAAAAATATAAATATTATAAGAGAACTGAATAATCTTACACTCAAAGAGATGCAAATATATTTGAAATTACAAAATAATTTTTATAAGATAAATTTTCGACTTGAACAGGAAAGAATCCCTTTTGACTATATTCAAATGAGATGTAACCCAAATTTTAGCACTTTGCAATAAACCTAAGACTAAGCAAAAACTTGTTAAAATCGTAGGAATATTTATTTTATTACAAGGTAAACTCCGTTGATACGATTTTTAATACTCTTCCTTATTTCTACACTTCTTTTTGGTGCAAAAGTTGAAAATTTTCGCTGGTTAAAAAATGAAACTTATTTGGTTTTTTTAGAACGACTTAAGCTTCCAACAAAAGAGCTTTATTATAATTTAGATAAAGATGACCAAAGAATCACAGAAGAGATTCGTTCTGGGGTACATGCACAAATATTACGCTCCGATAACAATGAAATAGAACAAATATTAATTCCACTGACTGATGAACTTCAAGTGCATATTTCTAAAAAAAGTGATATTTATGAGTTTGAAGCTATCCCTATTATTGCTGAAACAAGAACAAATGCTTTTAGTATGACAATAGAAAATTCCCCTTATTACGACATTATTAAAAAAACAGGTTCTAAAAAACTTGCACAGATATTTGTATCAAGCTTTAAAAACTCTCTCAATTTTAAAGCAGACCTTCGCAGTGGGGATAAAATGGCGATGATTTATGAGCAAAAATATCGGATGGATGAACCTTTTTCAATGCCTGAGCTTAAAGCTGCCATGATAGAACTTAAAGGTATAAAGCACTATGTTTATCTCAATGATGATGAACGCTATTATGATGAAAATGGTTATGAGGTGGAAAATGTTATATTAGGAAATCCCGTTCTTGGAGGTAGAATATCTTCTTATTTTACAAAAAGTAGATTTCACCCTATTTTGCACAAATGGAAAGCACATTTGGGCGTAGATTATGCTGCAAGAAGAGGTACTCCAGTATCCGCTGCTGGTGATGGAACTATTGTTTTTGTTGGATTTAATAGTACCTATGGCAATCTTATAAGAATTTCTCATTCAGATGAATATGAGACACGCTATGCACATTTAAAATCGTTTCGTAATGGAATTTTAAAAGGAAAAACTGTTACAAAAAAGCAAATAATAGGATATGTTGGGACAACTGGTCGTTCAACTGGTCCACATTTACATTTTGAACTTCGAAAAGAAGGAATAGCTATTAATCCACTCAAAGTTGTCAAAATAACAACAAACAAGCTCAATGTAAAAGAGCAAAAAGTATTTGCTAAAATAAAGAAACAATACAACACAACAATAGATGAACAAATAGATAATAATGTGACTTTTGAGAAGAAGAAAGTACTTGAGCCAATTTCTTATATAATTATCCCTCAAGGCTAGGTTATTTCCTATAATCCTAAGTAACAATAAATAATAATGAGGATGTGGATTTTGTTTACATATTTTAATCAGCTAAAACGATTATATATTTTGTTTCATTACATGAAAACAGTTTTTATAGCTCTTATTCTTTTATCATTCATTATTTTGTATTTTGTTTGGACAAGCTCTCAAAATTATTATAAAAATTTAAGTGAACAACAATTTTCTCTTGCTGTTGAAGAATATACAAACAAGATTGAAAAAGAGATGTCTAGCTATCAAGAGATTTTAAGAGTGAGTAGGGGTTTGTTTCAGGCGAGCGAATTTGTGTCTAGGGACGAGTGGTACAAGTTTGTACAAGGAATAGAGATACAAAAATACTATTATGGGATGCAAGCGATTGGGTATTCTCAAATTGTGAAGCCTGATGAGTTTGATATATTTCAAGAAAAAATACGCCAAGAAGGGTTGCCTTCATTTACGATAAAACCTCAAGGAAAACGGGATTTATATGCTCCAGTAGTGTATATTGAGCCTATGAATAAACGAAATCAATTAGCTCTTGGGTTTGATGTGTTCTCTGAAGAGACTCGTAGAAAAGCTTTACAAATAGCTATAGATACAGGGCTTTCTTCTATGACTGACAAAGTAAAACTTGTGCAAGAGATAGATTCTGATGTTCAAAATGGGATACTTTTAAATGTTCCATTATACAAAAACAATATGCCAACTAATACCATCCAAGAGCGTCGAGAAAATTGTGTTGGATTTATTACAGGTGTTTATCGCATGAATGATTTAATCACTAAAATAGCTCCAAAAGAATCAACTTTTGATTTTGAAATTTATGACAAACATGAGAAAATAGAACAACATTTGTTGTACCAATCATCTCCTCAATCTTCTTATCAATCACTCTATACAAAAGAGGTTGAACTTCCAATAAGTAATCGTGTATGGTATCTTTATTTTTCTAGTACAGAGAGTTTCGATATTTCTACTAAAAATCAATCACCACTTTACATCACTTTACTTTGGCTAAGTGGCTATTTTATTTTAATGTTAATTATCTTTACTCTTTTGAGAAGTCGCTATTTACTTAAAATACAAGCCAATACACTCCTTGTCATGCAAAAAGATATTACACAAAGAACAACACAACTTCAAGAGAGTGAATTTCGATGGAAGTTTGCTGTAGATGGAAGTGGTGATGGTCTTTGGGATTGGGACATGCAAACAAATAAGGTATTTTTTTCAACTCGTTGGAAAAATATGCTTGGATTTGAGGATAATGAGATACCTAATAATTTCGAGGAATGGAATAAAAGAATTCACCCTGAGCAATTAGAACAAGTGCATAAAGATTTACAAGAGTATCTCGACAGTAAAACAGAGAGATATCATAATGAGCATCAAGTTTTATGTAAAGATGGAACTTACAGATGGATTTTAGCCCGTGGCATAATTGTATCAAGAGATAAATATAATAAACCAATACGAATGATAGGAACGCATACAGATATTGATGAAAATAAAGAACTCCTTGAAACTATTAAACAAACAAGACTCAAGTTTTATACCCTTTTTCAAGAGTCTATTTATGGAATTGTACTCGTAGATATACCATCTCAAAAGTTTATAGAGTTTAATACAAAAGCACATGAGATGCTAGAATATACGCAAAGTGAATATGAACAATTGAGAGTATTTGATATTGAAGCGATACAAAACGAAGAGCAGATACGAAAAGGTCAAATAAAAATGGTGCAACAAGGTTGGGATAGATTTGAAACCAAGCACAGAACAAAATCTGGCAAACTTCTTGATATATTTATAAGTGTTACAATTTTAAAATTAGGTGATAAAAATTATCTTTATGCTACTTTTCAAGATATAACAAAAGATATTAAAAATAAAGAAGCACTTCTCAAAGCCAAAGAGGAAGCAGAACAAGCGAATAAATCAAAATCGGAATTTTTGGCAAATATGAGCCATGAAATCAGAACACCTCTCAATGGTATTTTGGGCTTAATTGATTTAGTGCTTAAAACAGATTTGAATGAAAAACAAAGAGATTATCTTAAAAAATCTCAAACATCATCAATAGCACTTTTGCATATCATCAATGATATATTAGATTATTCAAAAATTGCTGCAGGAAAATTAAACCTAGAAAACAATATCTTTGAACTTGAAAATATTTTGAATAATCTTAAAGACCTTTTTGAATATCAGATAAAGACAAAAGGGTTAGAATTTAAAATAGAAGGAGTTTCTCACTTAACATTGCGAGGAGATGAACTAAGATTAACACAAATACTTATGAATATTTTGGGAAATGCGATTAAATTTACCGAGCAAGGCTCTATCAAACTCACTATAACCATA
>CAMCYC010000055.1 GCA_945883795.1 Sulfurimonas crateris
AGCGATAACTTTAGCTACTTTAATGCACAAAATACGCAAATATCACAACCGATTTTAAATGAGATTCGTGAGCGACTTTATTTTTTACATGATGTTGGTTTAGGGTATATTACTTTGGGGCGAGATGCAAGAACCATTAGCGGTGGTGAAGCTCAAAGAATTCGTATTGCTTCACAAATTGGGAGTGGTTTGACTGGAGTTTTGTATGTTGTAGATGAGCCAAGTATTGGGCTTCATGAAAGAGACACACTCAAACTCATAAGAACGCTTAGAAGTTTACAAGAAAAGGGCAATAGTGTTATAGTCGTAGAGCATGACAAAGAGACGATTCAAAATGCTGATTTTATTGTAGATATTGGTCCTGGTGCTGGAAAGTTTGGTGGTGAGGTTGTTTTTAGTGGCACTTTAGATATGCTCAAAAAGGCGCAAACTTTGACAGCTGATTATTTGTATGGCAGAAAAAAGATAGAGTATTTTTACAGACGCAAACAAGAAAAATATATTGAAATTAGTAATGTGACATTAAATAATATCAATCATTTAAGTGTAAAAATTCCACTGAATAATTTTGTGTGTATTACAGGCGTGAGCGGAAGTGGTAAAAGTTCTTTAATGTTGCAAACACTTTTGCCAACTGCTAGAGAGATTTTAAATCATGCAAGAAAAGTCAATAAAGTAGCAGGTGTTGAGATAACGGGTTTGGAGTTTGTAGATAAAGTAATCTATCTTGACCAAAGCCCAATTGGTAGAACGCCACGAAGTAATCCTGCTACTTATACAGGTGTCATGGATGAGATACGAAACCTTTTTTCACAAACCAAAGAATCGCAAATTCGAGGTTATACCACTTCAAGATTTAGTTTTAATGTCAAAGGTGGCAGATGTGAAAAATGTCAGGGTGAGGGGCAAAATAAAATAGAGATGCACTTTTTGCCAGATATTATGGTTAAATGTGATACTTGTCATGGGACAAGATACAACCAACAAACGCTAGAAGTTTTTTATAAAGGGAAAACTATTTCAGATGTTTTAAACATGAGCGTGGATGAGGCGTATGAATTTTTTAGACCAATTCCAAAAATCAATCAAATTTTAAGCACTATTGTAGATGTAGGACTTGGATATATTACACTTGGACAAAATGCGGTCACACTCTCAGGTGGTGAAGCACAAAGAATAAAACTCTCAAAAGAGTTAAGCCGTAAAGATACAGGGCAAACGCTCTATATTTTGGATGAGCCAACAACAGGTTTACACTTTGCAGATGTGGATAAACTTACAGGTGTTTTGCATAAGTTTGTAGAGCTTGGAAATAGTGTGCTTATTATTGAGCATAACTTAGACATGATAAAAAATGCAGATTATATTATAGACATGGGACCAGAAGGGGGAAGTGGTGGTGGACTTGTAATTGCAGAGGGAACGCCTGAAGATTTGGCAAAAAACTATAAAACTACAGGTTCTTATACGGGGGAATATCTTGAAAAAGAGTTGGCACTTCATTTATGAAAAAGATGCAAAAAGTTTATATAGAACTTACTTCAAAATGTGGTTTGTCATGTGATTTTTGCCCCTCTTCGAGTAGAAATATTTCCACTATGGATTTATCTTTATTTAAAAAAATAAACTTACAACTCAAAGCTTTTACCTCTGATATTGCTTACCATGTTGTAGGCGACCCACTTTTGGTAGAAAATATCAAAGAATATTTAGATATTAGCCATCAAGAGGGTTTGCGTGTGCATATAACAACTGCGGGATATTACCTCAAACCGTGGCATGTTGAGGTTTTAAATCATCCTGCAATAAAGCAGATAAATTTTTCACTCAATAGCTATAGAGGCAATAAACTTCCAATCTCTTTAGAGCAATATCTACAAAAAATTGCAGATTTTACTTTGGCATTTAGAGCTGTGAATTCAAAAGCATTTATTAATTACAGACTTTGGAATGAAGAGGAAAATAACTCTCATGAAGCCTATAATAAACAAGTGATAGCTTTTATGTTTGAAAAACTCGGTGGTGATTTTTTGCAGATTGATGAAAAAAAAAGTTTGCGTGTTATCTCGAAAGTGCTTTTTAATTTTGATACTCTTTTTACATGGCCTTCACTTGACGCTCCTTATGTGGGTGAGAAAGGATATTGTCATGGTTTAAGCAAACAGATGGCGATTTTAAGTAGTGGCGAAGTTGTTCCATGCTGTTTTGATTATGAGGCGGTTATAAATCTTGGAGATGCAAAAGAGCAATCTTTGCAGGAGATAATAAAACAAGAGCGTTCTTTAAAAATAATTGAGGGTTTTAAAGAGGGGAAGATTACAGAAGATTTGTGCAAACATTGTGCTTATCGCACAAAGTTTGATTAAATTTTTTACATCTCCAAAGTATCCATCACTTTTTGAATAGTTTCTTTTGCTTTTTCGTATGCTTTTATATCAAGTTCACTTTTGAGTTTTTGTATTAAAAGTGTTATATTTTCATCTGTATATTCTACAAATATTGCTACGCTATTTGTATCTATAGCTATCTCTTTAGCAATTTTCATTTGTAACTCTTGTAAAGCAATTGCTATGCTAAGTGCATCAACATGCCGTTTTTTCTTCTTTGGTGTTATATCTTTTATAACATGGTTACTGAGTATTTGAATAGTTTCATTTGTGATATTTTGACATTCATCAAGATTATTTTGTATAAAAAGAATATCTTTTTCTTTTGCCGCAAACTCTACCATTTTACTAATCTCATAAAGTGCAGTTGCACCAATATTTGCAGAGGAGCCTTTGAGTGAGTGTGCATGTAATTGCACCTCTTCAAAGTTCTTTTTGGAAAAAGCATCTTGGAGATTATCCATGATTTTATGTGTTTCAGCCATAAAAGATTGCACAACCTTATTTAAAAGGGCTTCATTGTTTCCTAGTTGTTTGAGTGCTATCTCTTTATTCCATAAACCTAAGGCACGAAAATTTTTTGAAGTTGTTGTTTTTTCCTCTTTTATAGGTTCTGCTTCAATTATTTTGTCATGCTTTGAAATAAGCCATTTTGAGAGAACTTTTTTTAAGGTTGGAATATCAACTGGTTTAGATATAAAATCATCCATACCACTGATTAAACATCTCTCACGGTCACTTGACATCGCATTTGCTGTGAGAGCGATAATAGGTACGGTTTTATATCTCTCTCCTGCACCAGCTATACGAATTGATTCTGTTGCGACATATCCATCCATGAGTGGCATTTGACAATCCATAAGTATGGTTGTATATAAATTTGTTGGAAGAGATTCTCTCATTTTTGAGAGTGCTTCGATACCATTATTTGCAACATCACAATCAAGTCCTAAAATTTTTAACATCTCTGTAATAACAAGTTGATTTGTCAAATTATCTTCTACTAATAAAAGTTTTGTATTTTTTGGCCATGTAACTTCTGCTTCATCTATTTGATTTTGTTCGATAGCATTCTGCCCTTGAGGTATTTTGTGTTTATTCTGACTAAGTTCAACTTTAATATCAACATGAAAAGTGCTTCCCTCATTTACAGTACTAATAACGCAAACAGAGCCATTCATAAGCGTACATAATTTTTTAACAATAGCAAGACCTAAGCCTGTGCCACCATATTTACGGGTTGTTGAATTATCCGCTTGAACAAACGATTCAAAAAGAGTTTCTATTTTTTCTGGAGCAATCCCAATCCCTCTATCTTGCACATCTATATAAAGTCTTGCTTGTGTTTGAGTTATTTCTTTGAGAAGTACAGATATTTGAATATCCCCTTTATATGTAAATTTAATAGCGTTTGATATTAAATTTGTCAATATTTGGCGTAATCGTCCAGGGTCGGAAATGATAATTTCACGAGTTAAAGATGTTGTATCTAAAACTATTTTGATATTTTTTTCTGCAGCTTTAAAAGACGATATTTTTATGATATTTTCTAATATTTCAAGAAGATTAAATTCAATCATCTCAAGTTGCATTTTTCCAGCTTCTACTTTAGAAAAATCTAAAATATCATTAATGATATTGAGTAATGAATTTGCACTATCTGAGCTAATTTGGATTTGATGCTTTTGTTTGTCCGTAAGCTCTGAGAGGTTTAAAATTTCAAGCATACCTAGTATACCATTCATTGGAGTTCGTATCTCATGGCTCATAGTTGCTAAAAATTCAGATTTCATGTCCGCTAACGATTCAGCAGCTTTTTTTGCTGCAAGAATCTCTATTTCTATTTTTTTTCTTTCACTAATATCCAAAAATGTGACTACAAGACCTGTATAAATTGAATTTCTACGAATTGGAAATGACCAATACTCCACATTAAGACTTTCCCCATCTTGTTTAAAAAAAATCTCATTATCAATATGGACTGGGTTAAATGTTTTATTGACTCTACAAACATTACAATGCAGACTTTTATATGTGGAACCATCTTGGTGCGAATGGTGAATTATCTCATGCATATGTTTTCCAATGAGTTGCGATTCATCTTTAAATCCAAGAATTCGTAAGAACGATTTATTTACAAATGTACAGTTACCATTGATGTCAAGACCATAAATCCCCTCAGCTACAGAATCAAGAAGTGTTTGTAAAAATTCCTCTTTTTCCGCCAAAAGAAGTTGCATATACTTTTGTTGTGTAATATCTGTACGAATTGATATGTATTGTTCTATTTTTCCATCTTTTGCGAAAAAAGGGATAATATTGGTATCAACCCAATAAAGATGACCATCTTTAGCTCTATTACAAACTTCTTGATGCCATTCATGACCTTGATTTATTGTATTGTACATATCTAGCCAGAATTCTGTTGTGTGTATATTGGAGTTTAAAATACGATGATTTTTCCCTAGAAGTTCTTTATTTGTATATCCACTTATTGCTTCAAATTTTGAATTTGCAAAAGTGATATTTCCATATATATCTGTTATTGAAACTAATGCATGAATATCCAGTGCATGTTTTTGGATTTTAAGCTCTTGTAGCGTATCGTTCATTTCATTTGTAAATAATAAAATTTGTTTTTTATCTGATTCTTGCACTTCCAAAAGAGTATTAAAGAGTTGTGCTAAATCTCCTATTTCATTATTGTTTTGTACATGTGCACGAATAAACTTTTCCCCATTGAGATAGCGTATGCTAGTATCGGAGAGTTCTTTAATGGGTTGCGTCAACCGCCTTGCCATGATTATTGCACTAATTATGACTACCAAAGTAGAGAAAAATAAAATTATTATGATATTTCTTGTAAAATCAGAAGGCACTATATCCAAAAATTTTTCTTCAATTTCACAAAAATATCCCCAGCGTACACCTAAAATATTAAGACTAAGATGTTCTCCCAGAACTTTTGTACCATTAAAATCAAGATAAATACTTGCTTCATTTTCAGTAGTATCTTTAGATGATTTGGATTCTTTATCTTCATGGTACCAATCCAAAAACTCTCTTGTATTGATATGTCTATTGAGTACTTCATCGTTATTTTGGATTGGAGTACGCAAGAGTGAATCTTCCCCTACAAGATAGCTTTGTATTTCATCTTTTTTGGTAAGAACATCTTGAACAAGATTTTTTAAATTGAGTTGTATCCCTAAAACACCAATAAGTTCATTCTTTTTATTGAAAATAGGCATAGTAATAAAAGATGCAATGAACTCTTTAGAAGCAGGAAATAGTTCTAAATCTGAAAAATGTGGTTTATTGTCATCAATAGTTGCTCGTAATATTTGAGCAAAGAGTGTATATTTGTAGGGACCATTTTGTAAATTAGTATTAAAATCTTTTTTTTGATTAACTGTATAAAGAATTTCTCCATTGATTTTTATTAAAAAAAGATTGTCAATAGAGTTGTAATGCTTGAGTATATTCTCGATACTTTGAGTGCTATTGTATTCTTGAAAATTTTTATTCAAAAAACCTTCAAAATCTATTGATTGTGACCAATAATTGAGGTTATTTATTACCGTATTAAATCTTTCTTCTAGCATTCTCATGTCAGCTTGTGCTTTATACTTAAGTTTTAGATGCTGTATTTTCAAAGTACTTTGAAAAGTTTGTTTATAAATATACGATGACACAATAAAGAGAGGAACTAATGAAAGTAAAAAAAATGATAACAGTAACAAACTTTTAATTGAATAGTAGTTTTTCTTTAAATGCATTAGAGTTACTTTGTATTAAAAATCAAAAATATCATCAAGATTACCTGAATCTTGAGTGTTCTCATCCATTAAAAGCATACTTTCAATAGTTTGTACATTTGCAATGATAGTATCGTCCATATATTTAACACTTGGTGCTCCATCAACAAAAATGAGGCGAAGCCAACTGCTTAAATCTCGTCCAAAAGCACTACAAATAGATGCCATATCTTTTGAAATTTGGATAAATAAATCTTTTTTTCGCTCTATTGTAGCACTTAAACTTGCTACTGATTGGCTGATAGCGTAACTTTCATTATAGTTAGATGTTACTTTACTGATTTGACTTAAATGATAACTAATCTCTTCTACTTCGTCAGGTTCAATAGAACTGCTTAACATAAGCATAAGAGAGTTGAGTTTTCCAACACTATTTTCAATCTCTTCTAAATCATCTTCATCCATGTAGTCATATACATTTAAAATCTCTGTAACTGGTATATAAGGTACTTTTTTTTGTAGAGGTTTTTCAACTGCCGTAGAAACAGTTGGCGGAGTGACACTTATTTGAGATTTAGGTTCTACGAATAGCTTTGCTACTTTTGCTACTCTTATTGTAAGTTTATTTCCATCAATTTTATAATCTTTGACATCACGATTTTTTAGAAAGATAAGTTTGATAATTTTTGCATCGATTTGACCTACTTCAGTCATTGTCATGTAGATATATTGGTCTGATTCTTCAACGATTATCTGATTTTTTACTCCAAGTTTGATACTGATAGTTTCAAGTGCATACAAAGTACGCACACAAGCACTCAGCATCTCATTTCCAGTTTCTTGATTCATAAGATAATATTCCCAAAATTCTGAAATATCATCCTCATTTTGGATGTAAAAAAGGAGTTTTCTACTAAAAATATCAGGACTACAAATATTAGCTGCATCATTATTAAATTTTTTTCTTGTATGTAATCGAGATTGAATCAACGAAAAATAATTTACAAGACGATTCGTAAACACATCAGAATTGATTGGTTTGGAGATATAGTCTTCAGCACCAGCAGTTAATATTCTTCGTTGGTGTTCCCAATCATCAATGGCAGACACAGCAACAATCATCACTTTAGAATCAAAAGCGTGTATTTTGAAAGTAGCTTCTACGCCATCCATCACAGGCATCATAATATCCATAAAGATTAAGCTATAGTGAATTTGTTTTGCCATCGCCACTGCTTCTTCACCATTTGTTGCTTCATTTATAACAACAGTTTCATTATTATCCTCACAATAACTTTCGACAAGAGATTGAATCAATATACGATTATTCTGATTGTCGTCTACGATAAGAATTTTTTTCATTTCTTTATTCCTACTACTTAATTTTGTTTGTAAATTCATTTGTTAAAATGTACTCAATTTTATCATAGAAGTACATAAAAGAAAAGCAGTTTATGTTGCATAATTACGCATTTTGAGTTAATTAAGTTCTAAAAAAAAATTAGTATAATGGCAAAAAAAATAAAGGTTATAAAAATGTCAATATATGTTATAAGTCATACAAATCCTGATACCGATTCTATCGTAGGTTCTATAGCGCTTACATACCTAAAAAATCAATTAGGTGAGGATTGTGTTGCTATTCGTCAAGGAAAAATTTCTCCTGAAACAGAGTTTGTTTTAAATAAATTTGGTGGTGTTGCACCTGTACTTAAAACTTCAGTTGCTGGTGAAGAGGTGTATTTGGTTGATTTTGGTGACCTTGCACAAAGTCCATCAGATATTAAAGAAGCAACAATTTTAGGGATAATTGACCATCATAAATTGGGTGATTTGACAACAGACACTCCATTAGAATGTTGGATTCGACCTGTTGGAAGTTCAAACACAATTGTAAAAGAGATGTTTGATAGTTATAAAATTGAGATTCCAAAAGATTTAGCTGGAATGATGATGTGTGCAATTTTAAGTGATACTGTTATTTTTAAATCGCCAACATGCACAAAAGCAGATACAAAAGCAGTAAAAGAGTTAGCAAAAATCTCAGGTATCGAAGATTATAAAGCACTTGGCATGGAGATGTTTATCGTAAAATCAGAAGTAGAGGGTACTGCGGCTCGTGATTTATTAACAAGAGATTATAAAGAGTTTAACATGAATGGCACACAAGTTGGAATTGGACAACTTGAAGTGGTTGATTTAAAAGTGTTTGATAATAAAAAAGAGATGCTTTTTGAAGATATGAAAAAGTTAAAAGAGGAAGGAAATCTTCACAGTGTGGCACTTCTTTTGACAGATATTATGATAGAAGGCTCACAACTTTTGGTAGTGAGCGATGATGAAAGTAAGTTTGAAAAAGCGTTTAATGTTACAATAGAAAATCATGAAGCGTGGTTACCAAAAGTATTGAGTCGTAAAAAACAAGTTATCCCTTTCGTACAACCACAGTTTTAACTCTTTTTACTACTCAAATTTCCTTTGAGTGGTAAAATATTTATTAAAAATTTCCTCATCATAAATAGTTCCTAAAATTTTTTAGTTTTTATATAAAAATCGTTTAATCTTTTTTGTTGGAGTTTTTATAAAAGGTTCTCTTTGTTCTATAAACTTAGCCATTTTAGAAAATGAAGATACTTTTGTATTTATTTCTAGTCTCATCTCTTCAAGATACTTCTCAATAGCATCTCTGTCCTCGACATCACCATCTTTTTTAATATTGAATTTTTTTGTTAAAAGCTCATAGTCAAGACAAACTCTAGCCATAAGTTTATTGTCATGTTCTAATACTAAAGACTCTATAACCGCTGTATGTTGATTGATAATAGATTCAATCTGTTCAGGATAAATATTTTCTCCACCTGCACCAATAATCACATTTTTACTTCTTCCTTTGATGAAAAGATAACCATCTTTATCTAAATATCCCAAATCACCAGTCAAAAGCCATCCATTTTCTATAACTTCAGCAGTTTTTTCTTTTTCTTTATAATAACCCATCATGACACTTGGTGATTTGACAACAATTTCGCCTTCACCAGAGACTGGGTCTTTGTCTTTGATTTTTATCTCTACTCCAAACATGGCGGGTCCTGTAGATTTAAATCTCGGTTGTTCCCCTACAGGTGTCCCCGCTAAAAGGGGTGCTGTTTCTGTTAAACCATAGCCAATAATATAAGGAAATTTTGCTTCAATAAGAAACTCTTCTACAAATGGAGAGAGTGATGCACCACCAATAGCAAAAAATCGCATTCTTCCGCCAAAAGTCTGCATTAGTTTTTTACCTGCAATTTTGTTGAGAAATTTTCTGATAAAGGGGATATTATATAAAAATCTCATAAGAGGAGTAGCTGTAAATTTAGGAAGAACTTTGTTTTTGTATATTTTTTCAATGATAAGTGGAACGCTTAACATGCAAGTTGGTTTGACAATTTCAAGTGCTTTTAGAAGCACTGTAGGCGTTGGTACTTTGTCTATATAATAAACACTACTTCCATGCAGTACAGGTATAATAAGTCCTACTGTACATTCATAAGTATGTGCAAGTGGTAAAATAGATAAAAATACATCTTCTGGAATAATATTGATAACCGAAAAAGAGGAAAGAGCATTAGTGACAAGATTTTTGTGAGAGAGCATAACCCCTTTTGAGTGTCCTGTCGTACCAGATGTATATATAATTGCACATAAATCATTCTCTTTAGGTTTAGATACATTACTTGAATAACTTGTTAGCTTTTGTGCCATCTTTTTTGTGCCATGAGCCACATCTTTTGTTATGGTAGCCATATCATCCATAAGCTCATCTACTACTATAAAATCTCCAACAATAGGAATCTCTTGAGAATATCCTGATATTTTTTGGGCTATCTCCACTGTTTTTTTTGAAAATTGTGATATATAACTCGGACTGCTTAGTTCGGGCATAATTTCTAAATTTTCTAAATTAATAGCAAATTTGATATTTGAATCTTTATTGCAATCTTTGATAGTTGTTTGATGTTTTTTTGAAACAAATAAGGCTTTAGCTTCAGAATGTTTGATAATTTGACAAATTTCATTTGGATGAAAATCTGGAAGTATCGGAACAATAACAGCTCCAAAATAGGTAACTGCAAAATAAGCAATACCCCAATTTGGCATATTTTCAGCAAGAAGCGCTACTTTATCACCTTTGGAAATACCATTGATATTCAGTAGTGCTACCATAAGATGTACTTTTTCAATAAACTCACTATATTTCATGGCTTTATGACCCACTTTACCAAAAGCATCTCTATCTGCATAGAGAGATGCAGTCCTATCAAGAATGCTAGGAAGTGTAAAGTTTTCTAAGTTTTCATAAGGGTATGTCATGTGCTATCTCTCTTTTTATTTTGATTGAGTATTATTATACTCATAAATTATATAAAAATAGTATTTTATAATACATAAAAGGTCGTTGTGTGAGTAAAAGAAACAAAAATACAGAGATTAAAAATGATACAGTAACATTCACTGCAAAAGATTTTTTACCAACAACCAGAGCTGACATGGATGAGCGAGGTTGGGATTATTGCGATGTGATTTTAGTAAGTGGAGATGCTTATATAGATTCTCCATTTATTGGAGTTGCAGTAGTTGGGAGAATTTTGGAGAGAATGGGTTATAGAGTTGGCATTATTGGGCAACCTGATATTAAAAGTGCAGATGATATTTCCCGTTTGGGAGAACCTCACCTTTATTGGGGTGTGAGCGGTGGAAGTGTTGATAGCATGGTTTCAAATTATACTGCTACAAAAAAATTTAGAAATTCAGATGATTATACAGCAGGTGGCAAAAATAACAAACGACCCGATAGAGCTTTGAGTGTGTATTGTAATTTAATTAGGCAACACTTTAAAAATACAGTTCCTTTAGTTTTGGGAGGGATTGAAGCGAGTTTACGCAGAGTCACCCATTATGATTATTGGAGTGATAAACTTAAAAAACCAATTTTGTTTGATTCAAAAGCAGATATTTTAATCTATGGCATGGGAGAAATCGCATTAGAACAACTCACAAAAGCACTTGATGAAAAAAAAGATTATACAAATATTAGAGGTGTTTGTTACATTGCAAAAGAGCCAAAATTAGAGTACCATCAACTTCCCTCTCATGAGGAGTGTTTGCAAAATAAAGAAAAATATATCGATTTATTTGATTTGTTTTATGACAATAATGACCCAATTTCAGCAAATGGACTTTGCCAAAAAATAGATACTCGTTACCTTATTCAAAACCCTCCATGTGATTATTTAAATGAAGATGAGATGGATGCAAACTCTAATTTGCCTTTTACAAGAGAGTTGCACCCATATTATGCAAAAGATGGAAAAGTAAAGTGTTTAGAAACTATTAAATTTTCTATCATGACTCATCATGGATGTTGGGGTGAATGTAATTTTTGTGCCATAGGAGTGCATCAAGGACGAACTATTAGAACTCGTTCTGAAGAGAACATTTTAAAAGAGGCAAAAGATTTTAATAGTTACAAAGATTATAAAGGGATTATTTCTGATGTTGGAGGACCAACTGCAAATATGTACGGTTATGAGTGTAACAAAAAGCTCAAACTTGGAACTTGTGACCATCAAAGATGTGTGGATGCAACTCATTTATGTAAATCTATGAAAGTTGACCATAGCCGAAATATTAATCTTTTAAGACAAGTAAGAGCAGTTGATGGAGTGCGAAAAGCATTTGTAGCTTCTGGAGTACGATACGATTTAATTACAGCAGATAAAAAACATGGGTATGAATATTTAAAAGAGATGGTAAAACATCATATTTCAGGACAAATGAAAGTAGCTCCAGAACATACAGAGCAACATGTGCTAGAACTCATGGGCAAACCAAATAAACAAACACTTGTTGATTTTAAAAAGATGTACGACCAACTCAATAAAGAGGAGGGTAAAGAGCAATTTTTGACTTATTACCTCATAGCAGCTCACCCTGGATGTGAAGAAAAAGATATGCATGAACTCAAACGCTTTACCACAGACGAGCTTCACATGAACCCAGAACAAGCACAAGTTTTTACCCCAACACCTAGCACTTATTCTGCAGTGATGTATTACACCGAGATGGACCCAAAAACTCGTAAAAAAATATTTGTGGAAAAAGACACCAAAAGAAAAGAGAAACAAAAACAGATTGTTGTTGCTAAAGAGAGCTTTTCTAGTGGTTTTGCTTCGTAAAATAACACTCGTTCATGATACTCTCCCAATCAAAGCTGAACTTTTTTTTAATATAAGATTTGGAATGGGGGATTGTACATTGTGAGCAATCATGGTGCAAGGCATCTCCATAGGTTGCTTGTGCACCATCTTTTGCATCAATGGCACAAAAACTATATTTTGTTTTCTCTTCTATTTGCTCTATTCCAGCATCATTAAATCTAAAGTGTGGACAAGCACATAAATAGCAGTTGAGGTTTTTTACATCATGACATTTGGTATTTGTTTGATAAAGAAGACAAAAATCATTTTCCTCTTTTACCATATTGTCAAAATCAAAATATTTAATAATTTCTTCTTGTGTGAAATTTTGTGCTAGAAGTTTTGTTACTAATTTTTTATGCTTTATGGCATGGGCATCAAACCA
>CAMCYC010000056.1 GCA_945883795.1 Sulfurimonas crateris
CAAAGTTACAAAAGTTCAACAGCTACAATTAAAGATGGGAAACTCTATCTTCCAAAGATAGGATTAATAAATACGAAGTTTCATAGGGAAGTTACAGGAATCATAAAAACAGTCACAATTTCGCTTGAAGCAAATCAATATTTTGCATTAATAAATTTTGAAGATGGCATAAAGCAACACTATGGCACAAATAACTCCAAGGCGATAGGAATAGATGTTGGAGTAAAAGTTTTTGCTTACACTTCAGAAAATGAAAAGATACAACAACCTCATTTTAAACTTGCAATCGCAGATATTATCAAAGCACAAAAAGTTTTAAGCAGAAGAAAAAAAGGAAGTGCCAATAGGCTCAAAGCAAAAGCTAAACTTGCAAAAAAGCACTTAAAGTTAAAAAACAAAACAAATGATTTTTTACATAAAATTACAAATAAGCTAAGTGAAAACCAAACAATAGCAGTAGAAAATCTTAAAATTAAAAATATGTCCAAAAAAGCAAAAGGTTCAATAGAAAATCCAAATATGAAAGCAAGTGCGAAAAGAGGATTAAATCGTGGAATATTGCAACAATCATGGGGAAAATTCTTTGAGCTTCTTGAGTATAAACTCAAAAGAAATGGCGGAACGCTGATTAAAGTTAATCCAAAATTCACAAGCCAAAAATGCTCAAGTTGCGGACATACAGAAAAAGAGAATAGAGAAACACAAGCACTATTTATCTGCAAAAGTTGTGGAAATACACTCAACGCTGATTATAATGCAAGTATTAATATTCTCAATGCGGCAGGAATTGCCGTCAAAGCCTCTTAATATCTTAACAATAGTTAGGAGTTTCTAGGAAGCTCCGCCATTTATGGGGCGGGGTAGTTCACTGAGCTAATTATGATTATAATTCAAATTTTTGTAATATTCTAAGTAAACTTTCAACACTAATAATAGATAACATCTGTTTATAATTGAGTGGAGGTTTTACAATCTCTTTGATAATATTAGTCTCATTTCTCAATAAACTGCTTGCTTTACCCACATGAGATTGAGGGACTTCACAAATCGGTCCAAGCTTAGTGGCTAATAAACCTAGGAATCTTGTTTTATTTGGTGTTGTATAATATTTAAATACAATAATTTGAAGTTCTTCAGATTTTGAAGCATTTAAAAATTTATATAAATCAAGCACTTCAAGTGATTCATTCTTATAAAACACTCGTCCTGCAACCATATTATTACGATTAATAGGTTGTATCCCCTCAGCAGCAATAGAACCATCTAGGTCATCAATATCAAATCCATACCAAAACTTACCAATAAAAAATGTTCCAAATTCTCTAGTTGATGTGCCATCACTTTTATATTCAGCTAGAGTTAAATCATCTTGCTGTTGTAATTCTTTGTTCTTTTTATCTGCAACGCCAAGAGGGATAAAGACTAAGCAAATTACATCATTACTGTACCCGTCTACCGTTTTGTATTCACGATATCCTGAGCTACAATAAGAACCAATAGCATAATATTCTCCTTCAAATTCGATAATACTAGAGTAACTTTCATTATGTGCGAGTTTAAAAAAATTGTTTTGAATATCTACTAATTCACCCACTTCAAATCGTTTATTTGAGCTGGAAATCACTATTTTATCTTTTGTTGCAAAGAGTGCAAATGCATCTTCTTTATTTGTTAATATATCGTTTAATATCACCTCAAACTGGGGTTCTCCATCAAATACAATAGCAATACCACCAACTGTTTTAGCACCGTCAGGTGATTTAATGCAAGCGTTATAAACATAGGTATAGTTTGAATTATATAAGGAAGTTTTTTCAAATTTTGAGACAATATATTGTTGTGAATCTTGCAAAGCTAAAGTGCGTGTCACCCAATCTTGTGTGAGCTTTAATCCCACCATAGAGTTATGTTTTTCATTTGAAACAGCCACTACCATACCATCGTTATCAAATAATACTAAGTTGGTGTAAACAGTATACAGCTGATTAATATAGACCAAAATAGATGTGAGTTCTTCAGTATCTTGAAAAATCAAATGTTGTTTATTTAAAATCTCTCGAAACTTTGGTGTCAATGCCCACCAACGACAATCATTTGCCCGTTCATAGAGATTTCTGTCCATAATATTAATCCCTAAATAGGCTTTAAAATGAACTACATTCAAAAGAGTTTTGAGTACTGTTTCATGTAAACTTGCAATAGACTCATTAAAGATAGATTTTGTTTTTTCCCCTGTAAGGGAAACTTGGGATAATAATTTTTTTCCAATGCTACTTTTTTGTTTCAAACTACCATTCCATACCATTCGGTTAAGGTCTTCTTGAATTTTTTTTGCTTCAACTGGAATAGATTGAAGCTCTTGAGAAAAAAGAGAAGTTGATTCCATAACTCCTTCTAAAATATGCTTATCAATTTTATTTAAAATATTTTCTTTTTCGTTAAGAAATGCTTCTTCAAGAGGAATCATCACATGTCCTAGCCAACCTAAACCAAAATACCCTTCATACCCTTTTGTTTTAGCTGTTTTTGCAATATATTTTCTCCCGCCATAATTGACAATATCAAATGTCTTGGAGCGTACAACGCTCATAGGTTTTCCAATAGGCATATGCAAAGGATTACTCGTTGCAATAACAATTCCTGATTTATCTAATAACATTAGATTTAAGGCATTATTTGTTTGTTTAAGTCCATCAAAAATAAGTTCTGTCTCATCACAAAACTTAAAACATAAAATTAACACTCCTAAATTTTCTGATTTTTCATCATTGCTATTTGTCACTTTACAAGCATATAATAACGCACTCTCTTTATCAACTCTTAAATCAGTTTTCCCTAGTTTTTCAATAAAAGGATACTTTGTGTTGAGTGCTTCATAAATAATAGAATCATTTGATTTTTCTATAACATTACTTTGGTCAAGGTTGATTAAGACATTCCCTTTAGTATCTGTAAGTATCACATCATAATAAACACTATATTTGTTTACATATTCTTTAAATCTGCTTTTAAGTGATTGTTTTAATGTTTCACGAGATATACGGTCTTGCATCTGTTGAGCATCAGGTTGACACAATATGTTTTTAACAAAATTCAATTCTTGAGAGGCAAGCCCATTTTGACAGGCTAACTTAAATGGTGTAGGACATACTTCACAACTTGATTTTTTAGGACTATATTGTGTGATAGAAGCTAGTGATATTGCCAATTTTTCATAATGGCGAAAAAAATCTCGTATAGCATCATCGGTAGATAAAAAGCCAATATCTGCTGTTCTTTCAAATAAATTACGAATGATAATATCAACTACTACTTGTGATTTTGATTCTACTTCATTGGCTATTTGTTTTAAACTTTCATGCGTAAGATGATGGAGTAAATTAAGAGTGAGATTATTAAATGCGTCTTGGGTGGATTCCATGCTAGCACCACCTTCATTGACCTGATTTAAAAGGTTAAGTGTATTCCATACTTGACTTAAATTATCTAGTTTAGTTTGATACAAATTCACTTCAGGAATATTTTTAAAAAAATCACTATTATCACTTACTATATGATTTGTATCTACTGACATATTTTTCTCCATATTTTTTACTAAAATTAACATGTAATTATCATACTATATTTAATAATTTCTTATCAGTTAAATATAGTATTTCTTTATAAAAGCTATACTCAATAAAATTTAAAAAGCATGTTTTAAATTTTATTGAGTGTATATTATTCAATTAATGCTGGAGTTTATATTTTAGACACTTCAATAACTTTATGCTCCTCTTTTTCTATTATTATTCCTAGTTGTAGAAGTGGGGCGTAGTGTTTACCCTACTTCTAACTTTTCTGGTGCAACTTGAACCTCTTTATGGACTCCACGCATCTCTAAAGGGATATCTGTTCTATATTTTTTTTCTCTAAACGCTGGAGATTTAGCGACACCATTTTTAGTGCCTAGTTTATAAATATCTTCATTTAAAAAATGTGTATTAAATTCTTTTGTATATGGCATATCCCAAGTTATACAGCCGATACTTGGACAAATTGCAGCGCATTGTGGGTCATCATAAACACCAACGCACTCTATACACTTTTCTGGTTGTACATAGTAACGATTATTTCCAATTGGATTATTACTATCATTTACGATTGCATCTACAGGACAGTTTTGCAGACATGCATCACAAGTTATACATGTATCATCAATTATTACAGACATTTAAATATCCTTGGTTATGGGTTATAAAGTTTAAGTGTTTCACCAACACTAACATGAGCTATTTATCTTCAATAGATACACTAATCATTACTGCCATTTATACGCTCCTCGCTTCTGCTTTATGATAAATTCGTAAAAGCCAAGGCGCAGGAGAATCATTTAACATATCTTGCAACTTTAAAATAGCTTCAACAATACTTTCACCCTCAGCAACCCGTACTGGATGTACACCTGCAGCTTGAACCATTTTTGAAGCAGTTGGTCCAATCTGAGTGCAATAGACAATATCTGCTTCACTGATTGTTCCAATCTTATAATTTAACTTTTCTTGTTCACCCTCAGGATTTTCGGAAGAATCTATAACACTTAGTAGCTCAGAACTTTCTTTTCCCACGCTATAGAGATAAAATTTTTTTGCGTAACCAAAATGTAGGTCAATTGATGTTCCGTTAGAGGATGCAAAAGCTATATTCATTTTATACTGCTACATTTCCATGAGCTTGGCGAACATCCATGCCGATATCAGATATAAAAGCTTGTGCTTTGATTGACGGTAACATGATACCTTTGCTCTTGTGTTCACGAATTTTGTAAGTTCCGTTATTGTTACCAGTTACGAAATATTCTTCAAATTCAGTAGTGTATGGCATATCCCAAACAATTGAACCCTCTGTTGGACATGCTCTAGCACAACGAGGCTCATCTGCATGACTCACACACTCCACACAAGTTTCAGGTTTGACATAAAATCTTTCCCCTTCATGTGGATTTTTATCACTTGTATCTTCTAAAATTGCAGCTACTGGGCACTCAGGTGCACAATCACCACAGTTTATACATAAGTCAGTTATCATTACAGCCATTTTATTTCTCCTTAATTATTTCAAAACAACTTGCATCTTTTGTTCTAGTTTTTAATCGTACCGATTGGCACGATAATAGGTTCTATAGTTAAATCTACTCCACGCAAAAGCATAGTTACCTTACAACCTTTTTCTAATTCCAAAATATCATACGCTCTTGTAGTGATAAGCGAGATGATATTTCCGATATCAGAATCAAAAGTAAGTTCGCAAAGAGAATCATTTTTTCGGATATCTTTCAATGTCGCAGAGAGTTTATTCTCTATGGATATCTTGCCAGGGCAATCTTTGCTTACACATACTGAAGCCTCTGAAAATTTACAATAAACCTTATCTCCAACATTCAGCCATTTTGGTGTTTTAGCTTTGATAAGATTGAGTATAGTTTTACTGCTGCTAAGACGGATATAGGTTACAATGTCTGTCTCAACAATATCTTCAACTGTTGCTGTAATCTGATTCATTTTTGTAAATCTACATTAAATAAAGTACGACATTTTTGTCAATCATTGTTTCAAAGTGATTAAGCAACATGTCTGCTGTAGATGTAGAACTGAGGTGACAACCAGAACAAGCACCTAAATAATTCAACCAAATTTGTGGAGTTTCTCCACCTATATAGTTAATAAGTTCTATCCCACCATTATCGCTTGCTAAAGTAGGACGGATTTTTGTCACAATTAGATTTTCAACTAATAAGCGTTGAGCGGCAACATCTAAGGCATGAAAAGCATTATTTGGCACGAATACAACAGAAGCATTGCTTACATAAGTGATAAGAGATTGAGCTTGATTATTGTTGTTATGTGCTGCTGTAATAAGATAACGCATGGCTTCTTCTATTTTCCCATTTTGTCTATAGAGTAAACCTGTTTTGAGTTGTGCATCCACAAAACCATTATCTGCAGCTTGTTTATAGTATAGCAGTGCTTTGTCATTATCAATATGACCGTTCATCCCTTTTTCATAAAAAGTACCAAGATTATACAAAGCTTTTATATTGTCTTGAGCTGCTGCATGTTCAAACCAAGTCAAGGCTGTATCATTGTTTTTTTCACATCCCGTTCCCTTCATATGCATCAAAGCAAGGTTTACCATAGCACTCGTGTTTGTCTGTGCAACTTCTTTAAAAAGAGCATAAGCTTCAGTGTATTTTTTTGTTTCATATGCTTCTACAGCTTTATCAAATATCTCTGTCATGTTTTCCTCTTTATATTGATTCTTAGAGTCGTCTTTACATACAAGTTATGTGCATCTATTATTCTAGAATAATAGATGCACATAACTTGTTATAAAAATAATTGCAATAAGGAGAAACAATGATAGTGATTTCAATATATAATGACAAATCATTTAAACATCAATGAGCGAATCTATAACAAAAGAGATGGAGCAAATAAGAATGATGATTGTGCAGACTGTTGCAAAACGAGAAGCATTAAAAAAAGAGATGACCGAATGGTATATACGCTTTCCAAGCAATAAATTTGCTAAGCTAAAAGATTTGATAATAACAGATAATGTTCTCTCAGAACTGGACCTCAATTACAAACGGTTATGGGATTTAAACAACGCTCACAAAGAGATAAATGTTTAGTGAGAAGTTGCAAAGCCTCAGAAATTCTAACTGATTTTCACTAGAGTAAGGCTTTGATAGACCTAAGCATTTCAGTTAGAATTACTAGTTTTTTCCTATGTATTATGCTTTATATTTAAAGTAATGACAAAACATGCACCTTTATCTTCATTATGCCATCTAAAAGTCCCAAAAAGATGTTTTTCCATGATTGTTTTAGAGATATATAGCCCCAGTCCAGTGCCATTGAGTTCTTGCTTGGTTGTAAAATAAGGCTGACCTATTTTTTGCATAATAGATTCTGGAATTCCTCCCGCATTGTCGCAGATAGATATTGTAATTGTTTCTTTGTCCTCATAAGCAGTTATATCAATTGCACCTTGTACAACTTCTTTGGTCGCAAGCATATCTTTTGCATTTCCTATAACATTGAGTAAAACTTGTATTAACGAAGTTTTATTCATAAATAAAGAACTCTTAGTAGTATTTTTTATATTTACGCTTATGTTCTTGCTAATAAGACTTGTGCCGATTATATTCAGAGTGCTTTTTAGAGTATCTTCAATGCTTGTAGTCTCTTTTAATTGTTCTGGTTTAAAAAAATTTCTAAAATTATCAATTGTCTCAGAAAGTTGATCAAGTTGTTCATAAATAGCATCTGTATATTTTATTAAATCATCTGTTGTTATCTCTTCTTCTAATGCAATTGATGCGCTTAAGTTATTAACATCCATACTTATAGTGGCAAGAGGTTGTCTCCATTGATGAGCAATCATGGCAATCATCTCCCCCATAGCAGCCTGTTTTGACTGTGCAAGCATCATCTCTTCTTTGAGTTTGAGCTCTATCTGCATCTCTTTTCGCTCAGTAATATCACGGATAATACCAATAGCAATCCAAAAACCATCTATCATGGTTGCTGAAAGAGAAAGTTCTATAGGAAATTCAGTACCATCTTTTTTCAATGCTACTAGCTCAAGCGTCTTTCCAATAGCGACACCTTCTCCTGTTTTTTTAAAATGCTTAAAACCAATTTTATGTGCTTCAAGAAACCTCTCTGGCGTTATAAATGTATGCAATATTCGACCTATCGCCTCTTCTTCAGTATAACCAAAGATTTTCTCAGCTGCCTCGTTCCAATAAGAAATTTTTCCATCGTTATCCATCATAATGATAGCATCTTGGGCTGAAGCAGTGATGCTTCTGAATTTTTCTTCGCTCTCACGCAGTATCTGATTTGTACGCTGACGCTCTGTTATATCTCGTGCTACGGCTATCGTCTTTTTATCATCCATTGTCGTTTCTGCACCAACATTAATTTCAACTCGAAATTTACTACTATCTTTACGGATATGAAAGCTTTCAAAGGTTGTACTTTTGTTTTGCATTATATAATCCATGACCTCTTCAAAGGGAGGATTATCTTCGGAGACATCTTTTATTCCTATTTTTAGGAGTTCCTCTTTCGTGTAACCCAAACTTCTGCATGCTTCCTTATTAACATCCAAAAACATTCCGTATTTATTTAAAATGAAAATCGCATCATTAGAACGATCAATCATAATGCGAAGCGCCCTGAGTTGTTTCTCTTCCTGTTTACGCTGGGTAATATCACGAAGGATACCTACCATATAATTTTTACCACTGAAATTTAGGTTAGTAGCATTTATGTCAGTGAAAAATATAGAACCATCTTTACGCTGAACTGGAATATCAGTTGCAAGTTCAATTTTTCCCTTTGCATGTTTTTTAAATTGTTCTAAAACATATTGTAAATTCTCTTTTGGATGAATATCGAGAACATTCAGTGTGATGAGTTCCTCATAACTATAACCTAACATGCCACATAGTGCTTTATTTGCATCAATAAATCGTTTAGTTGCCATATCTATAAGTCCAATCCCATCAAGTGCTCCCTCAAAGATAGCACGATACTTTTCTTCTGACTCGCACTGTAAGGTTTCCGACAGCTTACGCTCCGTTATATCATGTGAAATACAAAGAATATAAGGTTTGTCAAGTTCCACCAATGTACTATTGATTTCCACTGGAAATGTAGAACCATTTTTACGGCGTTGTATACCTTCAATTTGGATAAATTTTTCTTGGCATATCCGTTGTTGAATTTCGTTGGCATGGTTAGGATTTAAATCTGGGTCAATGTCGTAAATACTCATAGTAAGCAGTTCTTCACGGCTGTAGCCCAAATTCTGGCAAAGAGTATCATTTACATCTAAAAAACGGAAAGTAGAAGGTTCAATAATTTGGATGCTGTCGCTTGATTTATCGAGTATCATACGAAATAGCTTGTATGTTTTCTCTTTTTCTAAGCGTTCAGTGATATCTACTCCGATGCTGATTATTCCAATCGTATTGTTTTTTATATCTTTGAGTGTTTTATTAAACCATTCAATCACTTTTGGCATACCATTTTTTGTAAGAATCAAGTTCACATTGCCATTCGTTTGGATGTCATTCATTGCATTAAGAAATACTTTTTTTGTTTTTTCTCTTTGATTTTGCGGAATAAATGTACTAAACCAATCCTTTCCTTTAACTTCGTCCATGGAGTAACCTGTCAGTTTCTCAATGTACTTGTTGAAGCGAATAATCTTACCTTGTTTGTCAAGTATTATTATCACTGCTGGTACATTTTCAATGAGTCTGGTAGAAAAATCACGCTCTCGTCGCAGTTTCTCTTCAATCTTTTTTTTATCACCGATATCACGAACTGTGGCTTGTACTAAAATTTGTCCGTCAAATTCCAATCGCGTAAGCAACACATCTGCAGTAAAAACTTTGCCATCAATAGTATTATGTTGCCATTCAAAAAAATTAGAACCATCTCTCATAGCAATCGTAATCATCTCTTGTGCTTTTTCTATTGAGTAGCGACCATCTGGCTGTTTTTGAGGTGAGAGTTCCCATGGACCAAGAGCAGTGAAATCAGTTACGCTTCCAACTTTAAACAACACCAAAGCAGCTTTGTTTGCATTGGTAAACTTCCATGAAGGAGGAGAAAGAGTCATTAAGGCATCACGCGAACTCTCAAATAATTGCTTATATTTTTCTTCACTTTCACTGAGTTTTATCTCTCTTTGTTTATGCTTGGCTATTTCAAGTTCAAGAGCATGTATCCGTTCTAATGCAGTTGTCAAATTCATATCAATCATTGCTCACTCTTTAAATTTTTTTTATAATCTAGAGAGCCACTTTCAAATTCCCAAATTCACCTTTTAATTTAAGTTTTTTGGAAGTTTAAAAGAGGCTCATTAAAGCTAAATTTTCTGATGTTTTGAGTAAAATTCTTTTGCGAAAAAAAATAAAAAACAAGAAAAATTCGATGACAACGATTATATCAACATTATCAAAAATATGGCTTAAAATTACAAATTTACTGAGAACTTCACAAAACTAAAAATGCTATAATCACAAACAAAAAAATAAAGAAAATCTAGAGAATAAATGACATTAAGTACTTACTGAAAATCTTTTGAGTCGTTAGAGTTCAGTCGAGTGAGGTTGAAAATAAACCCAAAAACTTTCATATCGTTTAATAATTCCATCGTTTATTCTTATGTAATCAGGATTGACTACAGCATCATTTGTTGGAGCATAAACATACCAATTATTTTCTCTAAAGAGCAAAATATAAATTAATTGTTTTTTTCTTTGAGATAATGTTTGGCTTATTTGTTCTCCTGTTTGTGCTTTGTTATTTGACATAAGTATCCAACCCTCTGGGAAAAGATTTTTAAAACTATTTGTTATTTCACTATCTTCATTAAATGGCACATCAATAGTTGTTACATCTATTGTTTCTACTAAAATACCCTCTAAAGGGTTTATTGATGAAAATTTTTTCATAAGAGAAGCCGGATTTGGTGTACTATTTTTATCCCAATACATCCAATCTTTTCCAAATGTAAACACTTTTTTAATATTCTCATTCACACCAAATACAGATTCAAGAGTGTTGTTTTGGTCACATGTTGCTCTTTGGTGTTGAATATCTTCATCACAAAGTGTTTGTGAAAATGGAAGAGAGATATAAGTGTAACCAAGAAGGAGGGAAGTGGTTCTTTTTGGATTTGGAGAAATTGAATGATATAGCTCATCTTTTGCAGATTGACTCAGAAGAACATAGCTATAAATATCTCCATTTGCTTTATAAGTTGCTTTTTGTATCAATCCATCTTTTACAACAAAAGCACTATCTTGTTGGTATGAAGTATTGTTTGGAAAAAGAAGTAAAGTTTCGTATCCTTGTATGGTTTGTTGTTCCCATAAACCTGCATTATTGTCCAAAAGAGTTCCATTTTCATCTAATTCTAAAAGAGTTCCTCCATTATCAAGTGTAATAATTTTTAAATTATCTTTACTTCTGATGAGGGCATCTTGATTTGTGATTGTGTCACTGATGAAATCTTCTAAAGAACTATAATTTCCCATGAGTATATTTTCAATTAAAAATTGTTCAGATAAATATTTGATATACATTTTTTGTGAAGTGGAATTTGCATCATGAAACTCAAAGTTCATATTATTGTTTGCATAAAGTGCTGTTGTTTGTGTATAAGAGAGGGGGCTTTCAAATTTTAAACTCTGATTAGCATCTCCTAATTCTGTTTTATGAACTACAAAACCATCTGTATCCGTAATAATATTTACCTCATTCATGAGATTTGATGTCATAGTATATCTTTGATATTGGGTTACATAAGAGATTGGATACCAATCATTCCAACTATCTAAACTATAAAGATTTCCTGTGATATTAAGAGAATTGACTCCATTAAAAGTTTCTTGATTCTCTTTTGTAACAAGAGTATGAAAAGTTGGTTTTGAGATATATACATTAAATTGTTGTGTTGTTGTATTATTTTGGTCTGAAACTTTCATTGTAAAAGTAGTAAAACCAACTTTTTTTGGTTGAATCGTTAAGGTTATAACAGAAGTATTATAAGTTGAATACCCTATTGTTCCAATTTGTGATGCACTAAAACTGAGTACATCAGGGGAAGAACTATTAATTTCTAAGTTTAAATCCCCTTTTTCTTTATCACTCATGCTAAAATCTATCTCAAAAGATGGAGTGTTTATATCTCTAAATCTATCGTAAATTTTTGTTATAGTTGGAACATTTATGTCTATAAGTTCAATCCAATTTTCTAACGAAGCATCAATTATTAAGTTGTTTGTTAAAGAGGTGATAGGATGTAAAAAAGATACATCAAAATTTAATTTTTGATATAATTTTTTATCGTTAAAGTTATACCACCATGTGCTTTTATCGGATAATACTACTTTTATAGCATATTCTTGATTGTAAGAGATTATGACATTATTTTCAAAAAGGGTTTGTGTATTATTGCTATCTACCAAATAAATTTCCTCTATTGGTTTAGCGATTGTTTGATTTATAAGTGAGAGAGAGAGCATTTCTAAGTTTGTAATATTTACATCAAAACTTTGAGAACTACTAAATTCCCCATCTGTTGCATTCACATCAATTTTTATGATTCCATATACATTTAACATAGGTGTGATTGTTAAATTATTTTCATGTAAAGTCACTAGAATTTTTGAACTATCATGAGAATATGCTGTATATATGATATTTGAGTCAATATCAGTTGCATGTAACTCTAAAGTATAAGGCTCAAAATTTTCCTCTTTGTTTTGTGTAGGAATTGCATCAAGCAAAGGGGCATCATTCACTGGATTGATATTTACATCAAACTCTTTTATACTATTTAAATTTCCATCATTTATTTTGATTGTGATATGAACAGTTCCATTTTTATTTGCAAGAGTTGAGAAATTAAAATGAAGCATTTGATTATTGTAAGTTGCTTGATTTACTAAGTTTGTCCAGTTTGGAGATACTGTCATGAGGGTTGTATCATTAGATTCTACTGTAATATTTAAATTATCTCCATCAATATCTGAAACATTTAAGTCATACGAAGTTGTGCCATTATCTTCTTGCATGGAG
>CAMCYC010000057.1 GCA_945883795.1 Sulfurimonas crateris
GTGAAAAGGTATATGAAAAGGGAATTAAATTAACCACAGAGGAAATGAAACATTATGAAGATAGAATTACTCGCTCGGTATTGTTGCCTAAATGGGATATTATGATTGAGCCTTTAAATGGGTAGGAATGTTTGTTTGAAGTTCCTTAGCATTTAGTAATGTTCCTGCTAATATCACACTTGTTGCAATCGCTTCTCTTCTATTCATTTTTTATCCTTTAAAATTTTTATTCACTAAGATTCTATCGTACAATACCTTAGCCAAAAAATATCCCTAAGCAGCCTCCTGAGACGGATGAATAGCCCCAAGATTGGGAATTTTAGAAAAAACCGTAACTTCTCATTATTTACTTTTTTTACTACTTTTTGGATATTCTAATAAATCGAAACACCTATTTTCAGGGTTTTTCTTTTTTGAAATTATCTATTTTTAATCAAATTTCGGTGAATAATGAGAAGTTACATTCTATCTTATATTCTTATGATTTTGACATACTCTCCATTGCTAAAGTAAGGGGATTCTAGTATCAACAAGACTAGCTAACTTTCGTTAGTCTTACAGTCTCTCCTCTAAGAGTTGATGCCCCAACTCTTTTAATATTTTTAGCTGCATTCACATCTCTTAGGAATGAAAATTAAATAAATAATAAATTTAGTTTTGTAAAAAATTCCTATTTCAAGCAATTTTATAGAAATTTAGTTTTCTTAATTATTTAATTTCGATTCCTTAGATGTTTTGTGTTACAAGATGGACAAGTCCATTCTCTAACTTTTTTATCAAGCTCTTTTAAAACAAACCCACAATCTAAGGTAGAACACATTTTTGATGATGGAAAAAATCTATCTATTTTAGTTACATTTGCTTTATATTCTAAAATCTCTGTGAACTACCCCTAATTGAGCATCCTTCACTAACCACCTAAGTTAAGCTTTTTCTCATTGCAAACTAAAGGAAGTAATCTGATTTTTAGAGATTTTCTTTATAAAAAATAATAGATTGTTTCATTTCGCTCACAATAAAGAATACTAATCTTTTTTACCAAACTCTTTTGCAAAGCCATAAAGGTCTTTTTTCTTTAAATCACCATTATAAACAATCTTAGAGACATCAATATTGTCATCATTGAGCATTTTTGGCACTACATCTGAGTTGTTGATAATTTCCATGTGTGCGTTTAGTTCATCTTCGCTGTATGCCATTTGCATATCTGCTGCCATAATATGTGGTATAGCTTCAACAATGCGTAATTTTTCAAGCTCTTGTTCTACACCAGCTCCCTCTATTGTGATAATAATACGACCTTTTTCATCATGAAAATGGTAATCACATGCCTCACACTGCTTGAGTGCTTCTACAACTTCTTCTACATACTTTGGTAAAGTTTGAACGACTATACTTGAAATATTCATTTATTTATTCTCCTCATAGATAATTTTTCGACTCATTTCACCACTTTTTTGACGCATTGCATCATAAAGTTTTTGATACTTTAATTTGTCTTTAAAGCTCACAGGGGAGCGAAGAGACTTATACTCGACAAGTTTATCATCTTTATAAACACCAGAAACTCTAGCATGTACCCAATAATATCCTTTGTCTTTACGAATGTTTTTAACAAAACCACTCCACTGTTTTTTAGATTTCAAACTCTCCCACATCTCTTTAAATACTGCCCTTGGCATGTCGGGATGGCGTACAATATTGTGAGATTTACCAATAAGTGCCTCTTCCTCGTAACCACTAATATCGCAAAATGTTTCATTTGCATGGGTGATAATGCCGTATAAATCTGTTCTTGAGATAATAAGCTCATGCTCTGGAACTATAGTCTCTATTAAAAATTCACTTTCGTTATAGTATTGCATAGATTACTCCTTATGGGATTTTGTAGAAATGTAATTTTTTATCATCACTTCCAACAAAAAAACTTTTTTCATCTAAAAATAAAATATTTGTAAGTGTCGTATTATTGCCACCAAAAACACCCAATTTTCTTTGCGAAGTGGTATCAAAGAGTGTTATATTATTATACTCATCTGATGAATATGCACCTATGTTAGCGCTTGGACTGAGTGCTACTACATAAACTAAAAATGAAGAATTCAAATACAAAGCACTTTGTTTTTTGAGATTATATAGAGCAACTCTTCTATCTTGTCCTGCTGTGATAATTTGTTCATTTTTCATATCAACCTGAAAAACATTATCAAGATTTTGTCCGTTAAGGCTTTGAAGCAATGTACCTTTTTGAGTATCATAAATTTTAAGTTCTCCACTTTCATCTGCAATAACAACTCTATTTTTTGCTTCATCTAATGTAAAATTAGAAAATTTCGATTGTGAAACTTGAACTTGATAGAAAGTTTCTTTTTTATTTGTCTCATAAAGCAAAAGCTCATTTCCTAAGAGTGCAATGATAATTCTATTTTTATCTAAAAATTTTGCTTTGGCTATAGAGAGTTTTGCATCTTTAGAGATAAGTTCTTTAAGTGTTTTATTTTCGTAAAGATGTAAACGGCGAAAACCATCATTATCTTGAGATAAAATAAGTATGCTTTCATCAATAACATCAATGGAATAAATTTTTGAATCCATAGCATCACCCATAAAATCTACAATTTTTTCAACACAAATACTCTCAATTTTTTTAGGATTATGCAGTAAAAAAATATCAACACAACCACTATCAGTAGCTACATAAAGTTTTGTATCTTTCATGACTAAATCACTCACACCACCGCTTGTGTTGTAAATAACACTTGGCATATAAATTGTTTGTGAATTAAGTGTTGCCAAAAAAAGTATAAATAGTATTAAAAATCTCATTTTTTTTCTCCTGAATTTATAAAAATAGAGTATGTTGGACAACGATTCATACAAAATCCACAAGCAGTACATTTATCTTGATTAATACGAGGCATAAACATTGCAAAAAAAATAATAGCATCTTCTAAACAAGGGTCTTTACATGAAAAACACATAACTCCTTGATGGCTCAGACATTTTGAAGTATCAATAATAACTTCAGCATCTATTCTTGTTTTAGATTCAAGAGTGAGTACCCCATATTCACAGGCTAAAGCACAAGCATCACAATAAGTGCAACCACTTTTACTAAAATTTAATCGAGGCGTTTCATCTGCACCAATCACTATGATTTGTTCCTCACATGAAGTAGCACATTTGCCATCGCATTTTTGACATGAGAGGGAAAACTCTTTTTCATCTTGAACATAAGGTGGACGAACTATTTTCTCTTTTTTTGGCTCCTTAGAACCCAAAGAAAGAAAGCTAAAAAGCTCTCTTCTTTGCATGTTAATGATTCCCTTCTTTATTTAAAGTTCCTGCTTGTGAGTCACTATTTTCAAAATCATCTTCGGTAATAAAAGAATCATCTCCAAGAGTTTCAAGCCCTTTTAACATTCTCTCGTCTTTCCAAGAAGATTTATCCGCACCATCAGTTTTTACATAATGCGGTTCAAAATTATTTTTTACAAGTTCTCCTTGACTTTGTGGCGCATGACATTGCACACAATTAAATCTTGCTCCAACTAGAGTATCTTGCTTTTTAATTGAAACTTCATTTTTCATATCATCGGTTATTTTGACAAACTTCTCACCTGCTAAAAGCTTATGTTGAGGACGAAAATTTGTATGATGCGATGCTGGAATAGGCGTTGCACCCATATCTAACGCTACTTCAGGTGAATGACAACTGATACATTGATTGTCTTGAAAAGTAATTGGTAACATCCCTTCAATATTATGTGGAATCATAGGTGGTGCATCTTGAAATGCTCGTTTAAATTTATATCCACTTCCTGCGTCTATTTTTGAGTACTCTGTTTTATTGCTTACTACATTCGATTCATCAGAAACACTTGATTTTCTAAGACCAAGCTCATCTTCGCTAATAGAAGAAAGTGTGTCTGAAATTTTGCTTGTTGGTTTTACATTTTTTGATTCACTACATCCAACCAAAAGAAGTGCGGATGTAATTATTCCTAGTGTTATAATATTTAATGTTTTCATACTATTATTTTTCCTCTTTACTTTGAGTATTATTCAAATAATCTCTAATTGAAAAGTTAAGTGCATCATCCTCGCACACTTCAACACATCGCCCACAATTGGTACATTCTCCAGAGAGGACTTGAATGGATTCTTTTCCAACCATATAAAGTACTTGATGCTCTGGACATACCGTTTTACACTTCATACAAAGCGTACATTTTTCTTCACTATGTCGCACACGAATAAGACTAAAGCGACCAAGTAAAGAATAAAAACCACCAAGCGGACATATATGCCCACACCATCCATTTTTAAGAACAAAAAGGTCAAATAAAAAGATAATTACAGCACCAGCCCAACCAAATCCAAGACCAAAAACGATTCCACGATGTACCATAGAGATAGGAGAAACAAACTCAAATGCAGATACTCCTAAGAAAAAAGAGAGTACCAAACTCAATATTAATACCCAATATCGAATATTTCTTGAAGAAGGTTGCTTCTCTTCAATACGGTTTATTTGTAATTTATTTCGAACAAATGCAGAAAAATCAGTGACCATATTTATAGGACAAACCCAACTACAAAAGACTCTCCCGCCAACTATAAAGTAAATAACCAAAATTATAAATGCACCAACAAGTATATTTGTAGCCAAAAGGGAACCTGCTACAAACATCTGTAATACTGCATAAGGGTCACTTAAAGGAATTTTTTCCAATACTAAAGATGTACTCAAATTCCCTTGTAAAAAATGCCACCCCCAAGCATTCGCTCCAAAATAAAGAAAAAGGAGTGAAAGTTGTGTTAATCGTCTAAGAAGCATAAATCTATAATGTTTCAAAACATTATTCATAGAAATTCTCCATGTTTGCATTGAGCGAATCGATAGCACTTTTTTTACTTATATCTGTTGTTGTTGTTTGAGAAGTTGCCTTTTCAAGACGCTTTTCATCTGCTTTATCCCAACCTTTAATATAATAGTCCCCCACTTTTCCAAGAGCTATTTCTCGAGGTAAAATAGTTATCGATGCTTTTTCGGTTACACAAGCTTTTTCACATAAACCACAACCTGTACAAATATCACTATCTACGATAGGTTTCATGAAGGCATGTTTTCCAGTTCGCTCATTTTTAGTATATTCAATTTTAATTGCACTTCCTAATAATGGACATGCCCTGTAACAAGCATCACATTGTATCCCCCAAAAAGCGATACAATTTTTTGCATCTACAACTGCTACTCCCATATCTGCTAGATTGATATTGAGTTTATCTTCAAATGTTACACTCGCTTTATCAAGTGCGCCTGTAGGACATATCGGTACGCAAGGAATATCTTCACACATATAACATGGTGTATTTCTCGGTATAAAATATGGCGTACCCAAAGGTCTATTATCCCCTGCTTTTGCAAGTATTAATGTGTCAAAAGGACATGCTTCTACACATAAACCACACTTAATACAGGTACGAAGAAAATCTTTTTCTGCTAATGCAGCGGGTGGACGAAGAATGCATGAAGAGGCTTTAAGCTCATCTACATAAGCACTCCAAACAAATCCACCAATGGCACTAATTCCTATTCCACGAGCCATAGTAAGAATAAATTTTCTTCTATCGCTTAGAGGCTCTTTTTTTGTTCTTGGTTGCATTTTATTCACACTTTGTTCTTAGTTTATTACGCTTTATAAATTTTTACTGCACACTTTTTATAATCAGTTTGACCAGATTGTGGGCAGGTTGCATCAAGACATACTTTATTAATAAAAACTTTTTCATCAAACCATGGAACAAAAACAAGTCCACGACTTGGTCGATTTCTTCCTCTTGTTTCAACCCGTGCTTTAACACGACCACGGCGAGATTCTACCCAACAAAGTTCCCCTTGTTTGACATCATAATGTTTTGCATCTTCTGGGTGAATATAACAAAGTGCTTCAGGTACTGCACGATAAAGTTCAGGTACACGCATAGTCATAGTGCCTGAATGCCAATGTTCAAGAACACGACCTGTACTAAGCCATACAGGATATTCACTACTTGGCATTTCTGGTGGGTCCATATAGGGACGAGCAAATATTTTTGCTTTATTTTCTAAGCTTTTTTTCTCTGGATTTTTCACACCATTTAAATCTCCAAAAGGAAGTGCTTTTGCTAAAGTTCCATAGAATGCATGTGAGTTATTCGTTCCAGCTTTTTTAACTGCTTTTGCAGCATAAGGGTCGTATTGAACATTAAATCTCCATTGTGTCTCTTTTCCATCGACAACAGGCCATTTAAGTCCTCGAACTTTGTGATACACATCAAATGGTGCAAGGTCGTGACCATGTCCACGAGTAAAAGCAGCATACTCTTCAAAAAGATATTTTTGAATAAAAAAGCCATAACCATCAAATACTTTGCCATCGCTTCCTATAACTTTTCTACTATCGCCATACCCCTCAGAATTATCATACCCTTTTTGAATTGGGTCTCTTTGGTCAAGTTTGTATGATTGTGCCACTTTATTAGCAAAAAGAATTTCATACATTGTAGTATCTTCACTATAACCCATTTTTTTAGCTGCATCAATAATGCTTGGAAGTTTTTCACTTCTTGGACCACTCGGCGCCCACTCGCCCCATAAATCTTTAACAGTAAAGCGTTTAGAGAGTTCAATCCATTGCCAAGTATCACTCATAGCATCACCAACTGGAAGAACTTGTTGTCGCCAATGTTGTGTACGGCGTTCTGCATTGCCATACGCACCCCATTTTTCATATATCATGGCACTCGGTAAAATAAGGTCGCTTACTTTTGCACTAATCCCTGGATAGCCATCAGAAGTTACAATAAAATTATCCATCTCTCGTGCTGCTTTAATCCAATGCGATGCACTTGCTGTATCTTGATATGGATTACAAACATTTACCCATGCAAATTTTATAAGTCCATCTTCAATATCACGATGAATTTTCATAATATGCTGTACACCAATAGGATTAATTGTTCCCTCTGGCACCATCCATTTATTTTCAGTTATTTTTCTATGTTGTGGATTATCCACCATCATATCAGCGGGTAAGCGGTGTGTAAATGTTCCAACTTCACGAGCAGTTCCACAAGCCGATGGTTGCCCTGTAAGAGAAAATGCTCCACTTCCTGGTTTAGCTTGTTTATTCACTAAAAAATGAACATTATAAGCAAGCGTATTTACCCAAGTTCCACGAGTATGCTGATTCATGCCCATAGTCCAAAAGCTTACTACTTTCCTATTTTTTTCTATATAGTAACTTGCTAATGTTTTTAATTTTTCTTTAAACTCATTAATATCTTCATCAGGATTTCCTTTAGAAATTTTTGCTACATAATCAATTGTATATGGTTCAAGGAATTTTTTATAATCTTCAAATGAGATTTCCCAATGTGCAAGACCTGCATTTTTATTTACCATAATATCGCCCTCTTTATACCCATAAGGTTTTAAAGCAGGAGCTTCTTTTTCTGACACTACTTTTTGCATCTCTTTTGAGACTGTTTCCATCTCTTTATCGTTATATTTACCATCTTTAACAGATTTTTCATCACTTCTTCGCATGCCATAACCAATATTTACAGGACTTGCTGCAAATATTATATGCCGTTTAATAAAATCCCAATCAATCGATTCAGGGTAATTATAAACTATCTCATGTGCTATATAATTCCAAAGTGCTAAATCTGTATTTGGAGAAAAAATAATCTCAATATCAGCTAAATCTGATGTTCTGTGTCTGTATGTGGAGATATTTATAATCTTTACTCGTTCTGGGTCAGAAAGTTTTCTATCAGTTACACGAGACCATAAAATTGGGTGCATCTCTGCCATGTTTGCACCCCATGATACGACGGTATCTGTAAGTTCAATATCATCATAACATCCAGATGGCTCATCAATTCCAAATGTTTGATAAAATCCAACAACTGCCGAAGCCATACAATGGCGTGCATTTGGGTCAAAAGCATTGGAACGAAATCCACCCTTCATCATTTTTTGAGACGCATACCCTTCCATGACGGTATATTGTCCCGATGCAAAAACTCCAACAGCTTCTGGTCCACCAGATTTAAGTGCTTTTTTAATATGAATTTCCATCTCATCAAAAGCTCTTTTCCATGAAATAGGTGCAAATTTACCTTGTTTATCAAATTTACCATCTTTATCCATACGCAACAAAGGTTGTGTTAATCTATCTGCTCCGTACATTATCTTTGCATTAAAATATCCTTTAATACAATTTAAACCTCTATTAACAGGTGCAGCTGGGTCTCCCTTAACCGCAACAATTTTTCCATCTTTTGTAGCCATCATAATGCCACAACCCGTACCGCAAAATCGACAAGCCGCCTTGTCCCATCTCCAACTAGATTCTACATCGTCTGCTTGTGCTTGAACACTACTTGGTACACTCATGCCTATAGCAGCTGCTGCAGAAGCTGCTGCTGAACTTTTGAGAAACTCTCTTCGTGAAAGTGACATAATCTCTCCTCTTATTTTACTAATTACACAAACATTTTAACATTTTTACTTATTTTAAGTTTTGACTTATGTCAAGAGAATAATATTTTTTATTAAGTTTTTATGTATAAATCAATGAAGAGGTCTTGAATCATGTAGTGTAAAGCCATGGTTCTGTTGAACCATAGCCTAAAAATAGAGGGTAATTATTTTTTACTTAGATTTTAAATTTATAATCAAATTGTAACCATGCTACACTTTTATCGTTTGCAACATAAGCACCTGCGTTACTATTGCCTTTGGAGTAAAAAGCACCTTTTAAAAGAGCGCTCAGTCCCTCAACACCAAGTGATTGTGTTACTAAAACAGCGTCAACTTCACTTCCTAAATCATCTTCACCATTTTGAGCATTAAAAGTATGATAAAGTAGTTCTATTTTTCCAAAATCTTTATTCATATAAGAAATTCTTACATTAGTATCTATAAGACCATTGGCATTATTAGACCCCAAAAATACATCTGCCCAACCGTCAAATTTATGAAGTGTTGCAAGTGGTGTAGTAAAACCTGTTGTAGCACTCCCCTCTTTTTCTCCTAAAACTTCATAGTTAATTCCAACACCAAAACCATCTAATGTAGCTAATAGGTCAATATTGTAATATTTAGAATCTGCTTTTACATTTTTTGTAGTATCGTTTTCAAAAGTTGGGTCAGCTTGAATTGCATACTCGCCAAGATAGCTAATTTGCATGGCATCCGCTTTGATATTTCCCTCTATAGCAACTCCGTATGTATCATGAATAGATTCAAGAAGGTATGAATACGCTCTAAGTTTCATCATCTCATGCAACTTATACGAACCATTCACTATAGCACTACTTGTTTCATTAGATTGATTGTTTGGATGTGCTTTTACAGTATTAATACCATACACATAAGCACCAACAATATTTAATCCAGTTATTGGCGATGTTGTCAATGAAACTGCATCAAGTGTTTGTGGCATTTGTCTCCAATCAACAGAACCTACAAATCTTTGATTATCAAGATTTACCGCTTGACGACCTACACGCAAAAGGGTAAAAGAGGGAAGCTTAATATCTAAATATGCTTGAGAAATTCTTGCTTGATTTGGGTCAACGATTGTGTCATAAGTCACTTTGCCATTATCTGTTGAATTGTAAGTATCTGCACCTAGCGGATTAACACTAAGAGCTTCAACACCAAAACCTATCATGTCACTTTCAAAAAGTTTTTTTGATGCAACTTTTAGAGATGTTCTCACTGTAAATGCGTTTGCACGCTCTTTGTTGTTATCTACAACATCTGCGGTTTCAAATCTTGGACGAATTTGCCCCTCAAAGCTTAAATCATCTAAAATTTTTATGCTATCACTAGCAAAAATTGTATTGGGAGTAAGCATAGCAAGAAGTGCTACGCTCAATGAGAGTGTTACTTTTTTCATAATTTTTCCTTTAAAATTAAAACTAATCTGTATTTTAAAAGAATTTAATGAAAAAAAATTTGACCTAAGTCAAATCAATGAGTTTTAAGTTGTTGAGACTCTTTGAGATTATATTTAAGCTTATTAAGTCTTTGTGCTGTTTGATGCAATTCTTCTGTGAGTTGAATCATCATGTCTTCACTTTGTTCTATGAGAGCTTCTGCTTCTGGTGAAGAGTTTATAAGTGAAGAAACATAAAGTTCACTTTTTTCAACTGCTTCTGTCGCACTTTGAAGTGCATCTTCTACATTATTTAAAAAATAATCAATATGTGCACACGCAATATCAAGTTCGTTCCCTTGAGTATCTTCTAAATTTTTAGCACCACTAATATTTCGAGAGTGTTCTAAAAAAGTTTCAAAATTTCTTTGAATATTAAGAACTATTTTTGCCATGTAAAGTATAATAAGAAAAGATACAATCGCTAATACAATTTGAACACGGTATGCCATTAACCGTTTTTCCATCATGTAGTTTTCATACTGTTTCACAGCTTTATCCATAAGAGACAATGTTTGTGTACCATGTAAATAAATAGTTTCCAAATCGTCTAAGTTGTTCTTATTGACTAAATAGTTTTTAATAAGTACCTCCATGTGTTCCCAATTCTCTTTTACTTGTTCCATCGTTTTTTGAATGTAAACATTTGAGAATCGTTGAAAACCTGAATTTTTAACCATTAAGAGATAAAAATTATCTGTGAACTCTTTTTTTGTTTCTATAAATCTCTCATAAGAGCCTTGCTCCTTTAAAAAAAATCTATAAAGTTCTAAAACAGTTTTTTGTGAAAGCATTCTCTCTTTCCCTGCTATATTCATAAGTTTTGCATCGTTTTTTTGGTCATAATTGAGCCAAATATTTACAAATATAATAGTAATTAAATTAAGTGATAACACAAAAACTATCCATTTAATTTTTGTTGATATAGAATACATTTAAATTCCTTCTTTAAAATATTTTTTAAGTTCATGAGGTAAAAGTATTAAAGTGTCATGATTTTTCTCTTCGATAATACCTCTGCGTAAAAACTTAGTTAAAACTCGTGAGAGTGTAGCGGGTTGAATATTTAACCTATAAGAAATTTCTTGTTTTTTAAGCGAATTAAAAAGCGGAAGATGTTCATAAAGCATCTTTGCAACTCGTGCAGTTACATCGTAAATCATTCCCATATTTACCATGCACTCTATCATCTCTTTTTGTTCTGCCAAAAGATTTACAAGATTAATGAGAAGTGTATTGTCGCTTTTTACTACTTCTTTAAAAATATTCAAATCAAGTGAAAGTATCTCACTTGAAGCTATAAACTCAATATTACTATAACAGTTAATAACATTAGAATGAAGAGAACCAATATTTGTTAAAAGTGCTTCATCTTTAAGAGTATATAAAAAGACTTCATTATCAAATCTATCTACTTTATAAAATTTTACCTCACCGCTTATTAAGAAAAATATTCTTTGAAGTTCGTCCTCTTCATACACCAAAATATCTGATACATTATACGATTTTATTTTGGCATCTTTTTCCAATTCTTGGAGTTTGTGCAATGCAATATTTGAAAAAAAACGGAGTTTTGAAACTAACATTATTATCAATCCTTTAAAAATCCATTACTCAAACTGTAACTTCTCATTATTTACTTTTTTTTTACTACTTTTTGGATATTTTAAAAAATAGAAGTACCTATTTTTAGGGATTTTTCCTTTTAAAATCATCTATTTTTAATCAAATTTGGGTGAATAATGAGAAGTTACCTCAAACTTTTAATTAAATGAGTCGCTTGTAAATTAGTAAGGAATTTAAAACAAATATTCCTACCCACTTAGGCGACAAAATATGGTTAATAATTCTGTCTTCATAAGGTTTCGTTATAGACTATTTTGGGTATGAATATTTTTTATGGATTCCTTAAATATAGCTCATAATTCAATATCTTTGCCAAAAATAGCACAAAAAACATGGGATAACTTTAAATCCAAATAAAACAAAGAGGTATGCCATATCAGAAATTATAACATTACTAAGTCACTTGCAAATTAGCAAATATAACCACAATTTATGTAGAATTGAATTTTAAAAAGCCTTTTCAAACCCTATAAACAGTATAATTCTCTATCAAGAACAAAATAAAATTCACAAAATAGAAAAGGCTTTTTATGGAAAACATTGTA
>CAMCYC010000058.1 GCA_945883795.1 Sulfurimonas crateris
ATGAGTGCTACTATTCTAGATGGTGCAGTAATTGGAAAAGAGAGTATAGTAGGTGCTGGTGCATTGGTAACCAAAAATAAAGTTTTTCCACCTCGTTCACTTATAATGGGCACACCTGCAAAAGTTATAAGAGAATTGAGTGAAGATGAGGTAAAAGAGTTGTACGCCTCTGCTTCAAGATATGTAGCGTTTAAACAAGATTATTTAGAATAATCTTGTTTAAATAATTTTTACATTTTTGAGTACATTAAAAATATGCTCGAAAGTATTTTCATGAAAGGGTATTGTGTAAAAAATTGCACCAATGAGAAGATACAAAATAAGTGTTCCAAACATATTCTTTTTATCATAAAATTTAAACGCTGTTCCAAATGATTTTTTCATAGTCATACCAAGTGCATTGATACTAAAAATCTCATCTAGTAAAAGATGAACAAGAAATCCTAAAAGAACAAATCCACCAAGAATAGTTGCCTTTGTGAGATTATAATACCCAAAATAGTAGAAACTATATGCAGTAATTTGAGCAAATAAAATTCCCATAGGGATGGTATGAAATATTCCTCTATGCCTCGTAATCTTTAAAAAAATCTTAAAAAATGTAAGATGTAAGAAAACGGTAATCAAAACCCATGCAAGAATCAATTGTATCAATGAAAAGTGATATCGGATAGAGAGCAAAAGCATTAAAGGAAAAAAGATAGAAATCATCTTAAATACTATCTGCACTGGTTTTGAACTTGAAGAATCTAAATCGGGTAAAACACCACCTATAAGACCCAAAGCAAGGGCGACAATAGATTGAGTTGTATCTAATATTCCAGCGAGATGGATAGGGATAACAACCATACCTGTTACAATAACAGCAGTATTCACATGTTGTTCAAATGAAGCCAAGATTATCCCTTTTATTTAGACTCTTCGACCATTGCCGAACCACATTTACCTTCACCACACTTCATATTTATCTCTTGAGGTAATTCTTTGGGAGCTACTTGTTCATCTTGATAGACCGTGTTATATCCAGATATTTGTATGATAAATACTGAAAATCCAGTCATGAGAACAACAAAGATTGCTGCAAATATCCATATTTTTTTTATCATTTTATTTCCTATTTTATTAAAGTATGATATTTTATAAAATTAATCCTTTGTTTTGGCTCTTTTTAATTCGAATAGGGAGTTTTAAATTTCTTATTTGAAGAAATTAAAAATCTAGGACTTAAAAATATATACTTTTTAGGACTTGTTATTATGAAAAATAGATATACACAACTTACAGAATTTGGTAAAAACTTATTCAATCAGACATCCTTAATAGATGGTTTACCTTATATTTCTTTAAATGCTAAAACTATTATAGGTGCAGAGCGTTGTTCAATCTTTATGTACGACACACATAAAGATGAATTGTGGACTACCTTGGCTGATGGAATTGAAAAAATTATTATTCCGTATGATTTAGGTATTGTAGGTCAAACCATTAAAATGGCAAAGCCTATAATTGAAAATGACCCTTACGGGAATTCAAACTTTTTATCTGATGTAGATATGCAAACAGGCTATTACACTCAAAATTTACTAACATCTCCCATTTTTAATTCAAAAAGAGAAATTATTGGAGTGATAGAGGTTTTAAATAAAAAAGGTGGATTTACGAAACAAGATATAGAATATTTAACAGCTTTTACGAATTATGTTAGTGATTTTCTTAATGTAAAAAATATTTAGATTAAGCCCATAAATAGGGCTTAAAACTACTCAGCTACTTCTACAACTACTGGAGTTGATTCCCAAATACCATGTTTTGTACAGTAACCATGAGCAATAAGGTTTAATTTATTACTCATTGGGCGGATATTAAAAGTAACTTCAGCATGAGATTTTTCATTCCCTAAAGTACCTGGAATAAATGACGCAGCAGCAAGTTTTGTTTCACCATTAAAAAGAGTGATACTTTCAATAAAATGATCAAAATCATCAGGGTGAGTATATTCTTGACCCATTCTAACATTTACTGAAAGCATTTCCGACTTTTTAGCATCACCTAAAACTGTAATAAATGGTGAGTGACGGTCAATCAAATCTTTTTTAGATTCTCTTTCTACGGTATCGATATCAACATATTTGTTAATCTTTGGCATGGTGGATTCCTTGTATTTTAATTTACGATATTGTAACTTGTAAATCTTTTAGATAAACATAAACAAGACTATATTTGTCTTATTTAAGGAATTTTTAAAAAATTAGCCATATTCCTAAAAATAGGAATTTTTTCTTGATAGAACAAATGCTATAATCCACACTAAATTAATCAAAATTGGAATGTGATGTTGATACTTGGAATTGACCCTGGAACTAGAAATATGGGGTATGCTTTAATATCTTTGGAAAATGGAAAAATATCTCTTGTTGAAGCAGGGCTTATTAAGATAAAAGCTGAAGGTTTACAGTTTCAAATACCACAAATGGTTGAAGCTTTTGATAATATTTTTAAAAGTCATACTATTGATGAGGTTGCCATGGAGGATATTTTTTATGCACATAATCCAGCAACAACTATAAAATTAGCACAATTTCGAGGTGCAATTATGTTGAAACTTCTTCAAGAATTTGGACAATTTAATGAATATACGGCACTTCAAGTAAAAAAAGCACTAACAGGAAAAGCTAAAGCTGGTAAAGAGCAGGTCGCTTTTATGGTACAAAGGCTTTTAAATATTAAAAAAGAGATTAAGCCTCTGGATATAACAGATGCGATGGCAGTTGCGATAACACATTCCCAAAGAATGAGAATAAATACTCAAAATAAGGTATAATTTATTTTAAAAAAATAAGGATGTTTATCTATGTCAAAATTTAGTAATGTGAATGTTGTAAAAGCAGCAAATGTTTATTATAATGGAAAAGTTACAAGTCGTACTATTGAGTTTCAAGATGGTTCTATTAAGTCGTTGGGTATTATGCTTGAGGGTGATTATAGATTTAATACAGCCGATAAAGAGATTATGGAAATTTATTCAGGTGATTTTGAAGTAAAACTACCAAATGCAGAGGAATTTGTTGCGATGCAAACACCATGTGTATTCGAAGTTGAAGCTAATAGTGCTTTTGATATTAAAGTTAAAAGTGTCACAGATTATTGTTGCTCTTATATTAAAGATTAATATTTATCAAAAATATTCAAGAAAACCCCGCTCTCTGTAGACGGGGATGAATTGAATAAGCTTTTTCTTTTTTAAATTTTTTTGCTACAATACGAATCAGAGAGATGGAGATAGCAAAACAATAAAACTTAACTGATATTTCCCTACTTTTAAGAGTTGAATACCTCGTTTTGAGTATAAAGTATCTCATTCTTTAAAGATAAAAATATCAACTAATCGGTGTTTGGGGTAGGAATTACCCTTTGACCTCTCATTTTGAGATTAAACTCATAAAGCCTTTCGCTCAACTCTTAGAGTTGTTAGTTAGGAAGCCCTCACTTCTTTAAGTGAGGGTAGTTCACATAGAACTTATGAATTTTTTCCTCCCACCAAAGGTTATTGCATGAAACTTTTCACGCTTGCGAGAGCAAGTGAGATTCACAATATTTCTATTGAAAATCTCACACAACTTCTTGAACAAAAGTTAGTCCCTCATATACAAAAGAGGGCTATTTCTGCTAAAGTAAATTATTATATTCCATCAGCTTTTATTGATTATGCAAAAAAGATTTTAAATACCAATGATTTGAAAAATCAAACTTTAAAAATAGAGAATTTTTATAATAAGAATGGCACTAAAATTATTACTTTTTCTAATCTTAAAGGTGGCGTTGGTAAAACATCAATTGCTTCAAATTTCGCATATACTTTAGCATTATTAAATAAGCGTGTTCTATTGGTTGATATGGATTCTCAAGCAAATACCTCACGCTATTTTGCTAATCAATACTTTACAAGTAATAGCATTAAAAATATTTTTGATTCTCTCATGAGAAAAGAAAAAATTGATAAGGAATTGATTCATAAATATATCAAAAAGATAAAATTTGAAAATGCTTCTTTGGACCTTTTGCCAAGTGAATTAGCTTTGGGTAGGGTAGTGGAATTTAGTCGTGCTGTATTTACTATGCCACATAAAAAGTTGAATGATATTCTAAAATATATTAAGGATGATTATGATTTTATTATTATAGATACGCCTCCATCAACAGGCTTATCATTACACATGGCAATTTATGCGAGTGATATTATGAGTATTGTTACAGATGCGGAAGATTTTTCAGTGAATGGTCTCAAAGAGCTTTCTTCTGAGATAGAGGAGATTGAAGAGGAAACTGATAGGTCTATTACAGTTGATTCTATTTTTATCAATAAAGTGAAAAATTCTAAACTCCATGAAATATATATTGAAGCAATTGCAAAGTTAGCGATAGAAAGAAATATCAATAATGTTTTTACAATTTCTGATGGCATGCGAGTAAAAGAGGCGCAAAGTTTACATATTCCAATGTTAGAATATAAAAGTGAACTAGATAAAGGTTTGGTACTGAGTAGTAGTATTATAGAATATGCGATTGAAAAAGCATTAGAAGGATAGATAATGGCGAGATTAAATTTAGAAAAATTTAAAGAAAATGCAGAGAAAATAATTCAAGACAAATCAACTCAGAGGCTTTTCTCACATACACAAAAAAAACTACTTACATTAGAATTAGAGCTATTAGAAAAAAATCCATTTCGTGTGAGATTAGATAATTCTGGCATGAATTCTTTGGTTGAATCTATAGAAAATTATGGACAATTAGAGCCAATAATAGTTACACAATATCAAGATAAATATCAAATTCTTAATGGTCATGCAAGAGTTCATGCGATTCAACTTTTAGGTGGTGAGAGTGCTTTTTGTATGATTCTTAATCTACTTGATGAAGATATTTCTTTGTACCCTTATTTGCTGAATCGAACAAATGATTTTGATAATTTAGAGGTTTCTTATTATCTTGAGAGATTACTATCCAGTGGAATAAAAGAAAAAACAATTCAAAAAAAGCTTCTTTTAGATGTTAATAAATATAAAAATTATAATTTTGAATACAATCTTTTTGATATTTTAGAAAATAGTGAAATCGTAACTTTTAAGTATCTCAAAGATATCAGTAAGATAGATAATGAGGTATTGCGAAATGAAGCGCTTGATTATATTGTACAAACATTAAACACTCAAGCAGAGATAGAAAAATATTTGTTACAAATAAAAGAGAAAAATATAGGCTCGAAATATTCTCTAAAAACAGATGGTTTTAAAGTGAAAAAAAATAGTTACAAAACAACTATAGATATTGATGAAAGATACCTTAATTTTGATGAGGTAAGAAGAGTGTACGATTTTATAGCACAAACTGTTAAAGAATAGGAATATAAAAAAGAGCTGTTGTTCCATGTCCAATTCCTTCACTCTCAAGTTTAATATCACCTTTTAAAATATTTGCCAATTTTTTACTGAGTGAAAGTCCCAAACCAGTCCCTTTATGCTCTTTTTGCATCACATTTTCTACTTGTGTAAAGTCACTAAAAAGGCGTTTAATATCATTTTTGGATATCCCAATACCACTATCTTTCACTTGAACAAAAATAGTTTTTTCATCATTAAAAAGAGTTAAATTCACAAACCCTTCTTTTGTGAATTTTATCGAATTTGAGAGTAAATTTATCACAATTTGTTGAAACATTTTTGGATCTGTTTTGTAGTTTTTATCTTCAAAATTATCGATATCAATAGAAAAGTTTATCCCTTTATCTTGTGCTAATGGTTTGAGCATGGTGTAACAATTTTGGATAAGATTTGCAATGTTTACATCTTCAAAATGAGCTTCCATTTTTCCAGCTTCAATTTTTGCAATATCTAAAATTTCGTTTATCATGTTGAGTAAATAGTGAGCAGATGATTCTATATTTGCCATGGTGTCTTGTTGGTCATCTGTTAATTCTTCGTATGTAATCATAAATTGAGTAAAACCTATAATTGCATTTAATGGCGTTCTGAGTTCATGGGACATATTGGAAATAAAGGCTGATTTTGCTCGTGATGCGGACATTGTTCGTTCTATAAGGCGTATTCTGTCAAGTTGTAAGGTTATCATGAGAGCAATTGAATTATAAAATTTGCGTTCATTCTCATCTTTGAAATTATCTAGTCCAAGGGCGATAGAACCAAAATATATTTTTTTATTATGCTCAAAATCTGTTACAAAAAGTGAAATTTTTGTTGTATCGTTGCTCTCAAAATTGCCTTTTTGAAAATATAAATCATTTTTATTCGTAAGTATTTTTATCTGTTCTATAGAAATATTGATACACTCTTCTTCCTTATTTGTTTGAATAATTGTGTTAAAAATTTCTAAGAGTTGGATAAACCTTTTTAATCGTAGTTTATTCTCCTCTTCAAGTGTTAAAAGGGCAGAGGAGGTTGTTTTTAGCATATTATTAAAAGAGTTTGTTAAGATTGATATCTCATCTTTAGAATTTACGATTAATTGGGCGGAATAGTTTTGATGATGGATTATATCTTCTGTAATGGTTGTTAAATCTTCTATAGGTTTGACAATCTCTTTGGAATATTTAAAAGAAACATATAAAATGACTATAAAAATAATCACTGAAATACTAAGCATAAAACGGATAAAATCGTATAAAAAAGCGAGTGCTGTACTTTTATCAACGGCATAAACTATAAATAAATTATCTAAAGTAGAGGTCATTTTTTTATAAACAATAACATGCTCATCAGTTATAATTGAGCCTTCATTTTTTATAAAATTTAAATTGTAAGACCTATTTTCTCCAATACTAAAATTTGTATTTGGGTTTGTGATATAAGAGTGGATACTCTCTTGATGTGTCAAATATAAATCTAAGTTTTCTAAATTATAGTTGAAAATTAAAAAACCAAGCTCTTTTGTATCATCAAATGAACTAAAAATTTTTGAGTATATGTAGAGTGTATTGTTGTGAATGAACTGACCATTGTTTGTTTTTATAGAATTTTTTAAATCAAATTCTTTCAGTAAAGATGAAATATCAGAGGATGCGATAATATGAAAATCACTATTGACAACTATAAAGCTATTTTTCAAGTTTAAATCATGTGATTTTTGAGTTAAAAGTCTAGAAATCCTTTTATCAATATCATCAGCTAAAATATCATCCATGAGGTCAAGTGAACTTATAAAATAGACCTCTTTTGTTAAGGAATCTATATGGTCTGTAATCAGTTTTACGACTGAATTTGTTCTTTCAAATTGCTCTGTAACTATTTTATTGATAATTTTCGTTTCACTTAAAAAAAGTGTATAAATAAGAAGTGTCAAAAAAGGCAAAAAGCCAATAGCCATAAATGTTGCAAGAAGCTTATTTCGCAAAGATTTTTGAAAAAAATTAAACATTAGCTATCACTTAATTTTTTTCTAATATCTAAAAATTGCTCCAAATGTAAGATGAACATTGTCACAACTTTTGGATTAAAATGGGAACCAGAACTACTTTGTATAATATCAAGTGCTTTTTCAAGGGTAAAAGCTTTTTTGTAAGGGCGTTCGCTTAAGAGTGCATCAAAAACATCCACAACTGCTACAATAGCTCCACTAAGAGGTATCTCATCCTCTTTTAATGCTCTTGGATAACCGCTTCCATCATATTTTTCATGATGTGTATAGGCTATCTCTGCTGCAAGTTTTAAAAGAGGTGTTGTTTTTTGAGAAAGTATTTCGTATCCTATAGCTGCATGTTGTTTCATTTTGAAAAATTCATCATCATCAAGTTTACCTGGTTTTAAAAGAATGCTATCTTCAATACCAACTTTACCAATATCATGCATAGTAGCAGCAAGTCGTATAAGTTCAATATGCTCTTCATCCCATTCAAATTTATTTGCCATGAGTGCTGCCATATCTCCAACTCTAATTGTATGCATGGATGTTTCATTATCTCTATATTCAGCTGTTTTACTAAGTATGGAAATAATATCTTTTTCACTATTTTGCACTTCTATAAGGGCATGTTGCAACTCTTTTGTTTTTTCTTTGACTTTTGCTTCTAAAAGGAGTTTATGGTCTTTGAGCATATTTTGATAAATACCGATTTTAATCGCATTTTTTATTCTTAAACGAAAATCGGTTAAATCAAAAGGTTTTGTAAGGTATTCATCGGCTCCGAGTTCTAGCCCTTTTGTGATAGCTTCTTTATCTGAAAGTGCAGATATAATAATAAGAGGAATTGTTGCATATTCATCATCTTCTTTTATGATTTTTGTAGCTTCATATCCATCCATGACAGGCATCATTAAATCCATTAAAATCAAATCAATTTTTGTCGTTTTTAAAACTTCAATTGCCTCTTTGCCGTTGTGTGCTTCTACAACACTAAAACCCTCTTTGGCTAAGATTTTAGAAGCAACTTTTCTATTCATTAATTCATCATCGCACAACAATATTACTGCCATTAATCTCTCCATCTATAGATAACTTTAACACTCTCATCAATATTTTGAGCGTTAATATATCCAATGGCACCATCAACTTTTTTGACAAAAGATTTTACACTCTCTTGTGATTTCATGGTAAGCGGTGGTCTATGTCCAAGGTAATGTTGTGTTGTCCAATAACTTTTTAATCTCGAAAAATTCATGTTTAAAATATCTTGCTCAAATTTGAGTCTTATAGAATCCATAGCTTCAAGATTAATTGGAACTGCTTGAACATCATCTATTAATAACGCCTTTTTTAAAAATATTGCTTTGATTTGATTGGTGGATAATTCTTTCATATTTTGGTTTGAAATAACAACATATTCATCACCAAACGATACGCAAAGGAGTATTAGCATGCTTAAAAATAGCGCTTTCATTAGAATAGCACCGAGAAAGAGAATAAAATTTGATTCTCTTGGCTTATAGAATGTAGTTGGTATTCTGATTTGATGGCAATTGGATAGGATGGCCTATAGGTATAGCTGAGAATTCCTATTTCATCTTTTTTCTTATTCATATTATCATCATAAGCTTCAAATCTTAAAGCACCTAAATGTTGCTCGGTGAATCGGTATAACCATTGAATATATCCCGCATAAGGTGTGGTAATTTGTGTAGAGGATTGTTGGTAACCTATTTCGCTAAGTAATTGGTAGTTTTCAGTCTCATATTTTGCTGATAAAAGAAGATAATAAAGTTTGTCTTCTGAAATGTTATCTTCAATTCTATGGAAATAACCACTATTAAATTTGAGTGAATATTCATCTTTTTCGTACAAAGTACTTATTCCATAATGTTGATTAATTTTATAATTATTATACTCATCATCTAAATCTACGCTTTCTTGGAGCAATAATTCTATTTTTAGTTCACCTTCATTAAAAGAGGAATAAGAAAGTCCTCCACCTGTCGTAAATTTTGGATAAATTATGTTTGTACTTATAGGATTTGAGGTCGTTTGTTTGAGTACATTCACGGGTAAAAGATTCCAAAAACCAATAGGAGAATTATATTTACCAATTCTAAACATATAGTTTTCATTATAATTATAATCTATATAAACTCGTTCAATATGAAGTTGCATATCCCTACTAATATAGCTCTCATCGCCTTTATATGTTTTGGATAAAAACTCTTTATATTCAACTTCAGCCATATAAGAAAATTTATCATAATCACCATAGCCAAGAACAGCTAAATCATCAATTCTATATATATTTTCATTAGTCATATTTTTATAGTCTAACGACATGTATGCGCCAACATAAAAAGGTAAAGATGGTATTTGAAACCCTTTTCCTAGTTCGTAGGAGTTTTCTTTGGCATACAAAGAGAGCGTTAAAATAAAAATAAAAATTATTTTTTTCACAAAAAACCTTACTGATAAATTTTGCTGTATTGTAGGGTAAGATATATTATTTTCTTCTTATGATTGTTTTATTTTTTGGGCTTTTCTTGGGTTTATCTGCACGATATAATTTTCTAAAAAGCCTTATTTTAAGGACTTTTTAGGCAGGACTTGATGAATGTGGGATATATCAACAATTGTAATTGAATTTTTATTGCTATGTATTTCTTTTTGTTGTTAGTTTAAAATAACTTATCCTTATTTCATACTTTAAGATTCAATTTAATTTACTTATACTAGAATACCCAGAATTTTACTAGCTAAAGAAAATAATGAAGTGCAAAATAGATATTATTTTTTTAAATTTCAGCTAAAGTAAAAATAAGGAGTTTTTATGAGTAATGTAACAACAAAGACAATTGCTGTAGGTGCAGTTTCAACACTTTTTACAACTGCATTGCTAGCCGGAGTACCAGCTAATCTTGCTTATCCTAAGGGAGAGCTCAAAAATGCTGAAGCTGTGATGGAAAATGCATATTTCGTAAACCATTTTTATGCATTTAAAAATTATTCTATAGAAAAGAATAAGAGAATTATCACTGTAATTGTTAAAAAATCAGAGGGTGAAAAACCACTGACAGATACTGTTGAGCGTTATTTGAATAATGATTATCAAGATGATGCAACGATACAAGCAAAAGACCTTGCGATTTTCCGTTCTGGAAAAATGAAGGGAACAGGTATGCTTATTACTGACTATAAAGATGATGCTCGTTCACAAGAGTATCTTGCATGGTTACCCGCACTTCGTAAAATTCGTCGTTTTGCACAACCGGCACACGATGATGCATGGGGTGGAACAGACTTTACATTTGGTGATGTAACATTGCGTAAACCAATACATGAAACACATGAACTCTTAGGTGTAGAGACTTTTGGAAAATCTGTACACACTATGGTTATTCCAGAAAGTGAACAAACAAGTACAACTCAAAATCTTCCAGCAGGAACAGACGAATATAAATCTGCACAAGTTTATAAAGTCAAAAGTACAACTAAGTTCCCAAGTTGGTGGTATGACTATCGTATAACTTATGTAGATAATAAAACTTTCTCTGATTATTTAACAGAATACTATAAAGGTGGTAAGCTGATTAAAACTTTAGAAAAAAACTGGAAAGCAATAGATGGAGAAGCTGACCCAAGAGCACTTCGCTGGTATACTTGGTATGCTAAAAATATCACTACAAACCATGAAACAATGGCATTTATACCAAAAGAAGTTACTAAATTTAATACTAATTTACCAAATACACTTTGGTCTGAAGCAACATTAACGAAAATTAAACAATAAGGTTTTAGAAATGAAAAAAATCACACTTTCACTAGCTATGCTTAGTTTACTTACTTTTCCTTCTTTTGTAATTGCAGATGAAGAGGGTAGTGACTTTTCATGGTTGGATAAAAATACTTGGAGTGTTGAAGCTTCTGGTGAGCTTATGTCAAAAATTGGTGTTTTTACAGAAAAAGGTGCATCAAATAATCCTAAATTAGATTCTGCTAGAAATCCTGATGAACATGATTCTGGTGACCTTTTTAGATCAGAAGTAACTGCTAAACTATTCTTAAATCAAACAGTTGGCGATGCAACAAGTTGGCATGGTGAACTACAATTTAATAGAGATGGTAATGGCGTTGAGGGTTATGATGCTAGCCGTTTATACAGCCAATTTGACTGGTTGCGTGAACTGTATGTAGACACTAAAGAAGGCAAAATGAGCTGGAGACTTGGTAAGCAACAAGTTGTTTGGGGAAAAGCTGATGGTGTGAAGTTCCTTGATATCATCAACCCAACTGATTTCCGTCATTGGGGTCAGGACAACATGGCAGATAGCCGTATTCCATTATGGATGATTACTGGCGAATATGCTATTGGCGATACCGATTCACTTCAAGTTGTTTATGTGCCACAAACTGATATAACAAACCAAATTCCAGGTCTTTATAATCCAGAAAAAGGAGACCAAGGACAATTATTTGTACCAAAAGGTATGGATACGATGCTTGGACGAACTAATGGCTTTATGAATATTGGT
>CAMCYC010000059.1 GCA_945883795.1 Sulfurimonas crateris
CTTAATGTTACCATGAACGGTTTTACACAAGATGATATAAATAATGCAACACAATTTGATACAACACTTTTACAAAATGCTCAAAGTGGTTGGAGCTTACTTGGGACAAAAAGTGAAATAACAGACATGAGTATTTTTGATAGTGTCAAAATTGTTTGGGTTTACAAAGAGAATAAATGGAATGTTTATACAGGTAATACAACATTTCAAGAGTTGATTGCAAAAAATCCTTATTTAGGAGAACTTACAAAAATTGGGGCAAATGAAGGGTTTTGGATATTTAAATAAAAACTCTCTATCCTCTGATTCCAACGCTTTGCGTTGGAGTCAAACAACATAACAAACGATGTATGCTCAACAAAATTTAAAAAGCGGGTTTGAAGTTTTTAAACAGAAAATTTTTCTCTAAACGCTTTTGCTCCATCTTTGCTTGATTCTATAATGTCTGAGCAGTTTCTAAATTTAAAACGCAACTTGCTTTGTTCTATCGTTTCTATCTCTTTTATTTCATCAATATTGATTAAATAGGAGCGATGTATCTGCACGAATTTATGTATTTGAAATCTTTTTTCTAAATCGGATATTTTTTGTGGATAGTATGAAAACCCTTTGGCACTTCTTAGTATCACTTCAGATAAATCAGCTTTGACATAATAAATCTCTTCAGGTTTTAAGAGTAGATAATTTTCCCCTATTTTTGAGAGAATTCTTAGCTCTACATCATCTTTTTTTTTGACATTTATCCGCTCTAAGGCTTGTTTTACTTGTTCTAAAGAATAAGGCTTTACAAGATAACCGACAGCTCCAATATCAAAAGCTTTGAGTGCATGTTCTTCATAAGCGGTTTGAAATATAATACTTATGGATTCATCAAAATATTTGAGTTCATACGCAAGCTCAAGACCACTTGTTTGAGGCATATTTATATCTAAAAACACAACATCAAATTTCTCTTTTTTTATCGCTTCTATCGCTTCATTGGCGTTTGTAGCTTGTATAATATCACTTTGATTAAGCGTATTTAACATTCTAAGAAGTCTGGCTCTTGCTAGTTCTTCATCGTCAACAATTAATATTTTCATGACATGCTCCTATATAAATATAAAATGTTGGTTCTTGGAGATTTTTTATCTCTATTTTTCCTTGGCATAAAAGCTCAATGCGTTGATTGAGATTATTCAAACCTATCCCAAACTTTTTTGATTTCATCTCATTTCCATCATTTTTGAGTACCACTCTTTTTTCTTTTTCTTCAAAATAGAGCCAAATATTAAGCAACTCATTTTTTGGATTATACCCATGTTTGATACCATTTTCTACAAGCAATTGAATAGAAAATTTTGGGATATTCCAGTTTGGTAAATCATCTGCAATATGGAGTTTAATTTTACCAGAAAAACGGATATTTTCAAGTTCTACATAATCTTTCACATTTCGTATTTCATCTTGCATACAAAGGAGTGCTTTTTCATTCATGGTATTTCTCAAAAATGAAGATACTTTTAAAACTGCCATCTCTGCTTTGTCTTTGTCATGGTGAATCAACTCAGCAATAGAGTTGAGTGCATTAAATAAAAAGTGGGGATTCAGTTGCGTTTCAAGTGAACGCAAACGACTCTGTACATATTCATAGTCTATCACATCTTTTTGATTACGCATTTTAACAAACCTATAGAGTAAAGCCCCTACTATATAAGTTAAAATACCTATAATAATAGCTATTAAGCCTATTTCGCTTTCAAATGCTGGGATAAGTTTAATATGCAATATCTTTGCTTCAAACACACCCACATGTGCTCCTAAAAATCCAGAGAGAAAGGAACAAAGTATAGAAATCGGTAACCAATACCGCTTATTGAGTTTTGGTAAAACCTTTTTGTTCATATAAGAGATAAAAATAAGGGAAAAAAGTGTTATGCTAAAACCGAGTAAAAGACCAAAAATTGTCCCATCAAACCAAGGATACTCTAAAAGAATATAACCAAGCCAAGATAAAAACATTCCAAAAAGTACACCGATTAAAAGTATATAAAGCCAATCTTTTAACTTTATATGTAAAGCAATGTTATACACCAAGCAACCTTTTTAAATTTTTCACACCAAGCATTACTCCCGGCCAACCTTGTGCTGCATAAACGGTATCGCCAACATTATATAAATTTTTTATTGGTGTGTCATTTGCTGGTAAAAAAGGGAGAAAGTTTTTCATAGTGATGGCATTGCCTCCAAGTTGTGAGCGATTGATATAGTTTTGAAATGTTTTTGAAGTCGCACTGAAAATCTCGATTATTTCACCCTTATCTATAGAGAGTTTTTCTAAAATAATATTTTGAAGTGTAGCCTCTAACTCTTTTTTTTGCATTTTATAAGTTGCCTCATTTTCCCAAAATCTACTATCCGTATGGATAGAAGCTGTTATACTATAACACCCTTTTGGTACGATTTTTGTATCGTTTTCATCAGAAAATGAAACAAAAAGTGCTTGTGACAAAGTATTCTTGATAACTTTGTTTTGAATAATTTGATAATGATGAGAAAACTCTTTATTACTTTTTATTGTCATGTAAACCATAAATGAACTTTGATAATTATTGAGCTTTTCGTATTTTTTATAGTATTTTTTTATATTCATTTGAGGAAAAAGGTTTGCACTGTCATAGACGGTTGTATTTAAAATCACTTTTTTTGCTTTAAATATTTCATCTTTTGTATATAACTCAAAAAAATCTTTTTGTTGTACTATCTTTGTAATTTCACTGTTTCTATGAATTGCATTTATATTTTGCGTTAAATCATCAAACAACGCACCAAAGCCACCAATAACATAATGGTTTTCATTAAAAGTATACCCTAATGCAAGGATAGCGGTTAAAAAATTTATCTCTTTCATGGACGCTTGTGCTACTATAAGGATTTGAGATTCTAAAAATTGTAAGTAATCCTTACTTATATTCCCAAAAAGCTTTTGAATATAGCTGTGTGCATTTACTTTAAGATATTTTTGAAACTTCAGCGTAAGTGGCACAAAGCTTAGAAGTGATTTTAGTTTTTTGAAGATATTTTGATTGCTATAATAGTAGTTCTTTACATCATAAAACTCTTTATTTATTGTGTAAACTAATTCCCAAAATTCTTTATTTTTTGTATGTGGGTAATTTATTGTAACTACTGCAAAAAATTGTTCAAAATTTTTATAGCGTGGTGTGATTTTATCATTTTGAATAATAACTATAGAAGGGTCTGTTTGTATTAGTTTGGGAGTAAAACCTATCGCATCAAAAATCTCTTTTACTATATAACCCTCAGCATATCCTGCCAGAGTAGTTGCTCCACTATTATATTTATATCCTTTGTGTATAAAAGTAGAACTACACCCTCCAAGATAAGGTTCTTTTTCAAAAAGAGCCACATCATAACCTTTAGCATTTAAGAGTGCAGCGATAGAGCTACCGCCAACACCAGAACCAACAACTGCAAAATCTTTCATGAATTTTTTCTCACGATACTTTCATATTCTCATATATATTTGTAAGACATTTTACAAATTCAGGGTGAGAATTAGGTGCTTTTGCAACTCTATATTCATCAAATCCCAACTTGTGAGCTATTTCACGGTACTCTATATCAAGTTCAAATTCTGTCTCAGAGTTGTCAAGCGTAAAAGCTATCGGAAAAATTATAACTTTTTTCTTTTTTAAAGATTTTAATTTATCATCTAAATAAGGGCGAATCCACTCAAGAGGACCTAAACGGGATTGATAGGCTAAATGTGTATTATGAAACTCTATACCAGCTGTCATGAGGGCTTTACGAGCATGATAAACATTGAGGCGGATATGTTTTTGATACAAATCCCCTTTTTCTATAATTTTTTTTGGTAATCCATGTGCAGAAAAAATCAACTCATATTCTGAAGCGTCTTCCCCTTTTAAACTCTCCACTATTCTGCCTACAATAGCATTTATATAATAAGTGTCATTATAATAATCATCAATTGTTTTTACTCTAGCTTTTATACGAAGCTTATCAAATGTAGCATACAAATCATCATAACTTGAAAGTGTTGTTGTTTGTGAGTAATGTGGATAAAGTGGAATAGCGTAAAATTCATCTACATCTCTTAACTCTGAGAGAACTTCTTGAGCAAAAGGGGGCGTATAACGCATAACCATGTGAATAGAAGCATCTTTTATACTTGATTCTAATTCTGTCATGAGGTTTTTTGTATGCCCTACAAGAGGGGATTTTCCACCAATAAGAGCATAATTTGCTTTTGCGGCATCTTTTCTTCTCCAAGTTATTAGCTTTGCAATCATCGCTCTAATTGGTTTTGGAGCGCCAATTATTCGTTTATCATTAAACATATTTGTTAAAAAAACCTCAACCTCTTCTAAATTATTTGGTCCGCCCATATTCATAAGTAAAACAGCTCGTTTCATAAGAACCTCAATTTTTATTTTATTTTATATAAAATAGAAACTCTTTAGTAGGCGTTATTTGTCGGTTAGGAATGGAAATGAATGGAAATTAAATAAAGAATCGCTTACTCTCAAATAATATAGCAATTTCTTCCAAGTGCTTTGGCTTCATAAAGTTTTGAATCTGCTTTTTTTAAAATATTTTCTTCATCAATGGTTTCAGTTATTAAACAGTTGACAACGCCTATAGATATAGTTAAGAATTCACTTGCTATGCTCCCTTTATGTTCAATCTTACAACCTAGCATCTCTTGACATAAGCGATTTGCAATATTTTCACTCTCTTGTATATTTGTATCTGTGATAAGTATTCCAAACTCTTCACCTCCGAGTCTAAACACAAAATCAGTTGGTCTTTTTAAAACTGAATTTAAAACTTTTGCAACTCCAATAAGCGCACTGTCGCCTTGAATATGTCCATAAATATCGTTGTATTGCTTGAAAAAATCAACATCTGCCATCATAAATGTGATATTGCTATTTAACCTTTTTGCCCGTTTCATCTCTTTTGCAAAAATAGTGTTAAAGTACCTTCTATTGTATAAACCTGTCAAAGCATCTGTGTTGGATGCATTTTCAAGCTTTTGATTCAGTTCATTTAATTCATTATTTTTACTTTCTAATTCAAGCGTTAAGTTCTCAAGATACTTCATGTGTGTGCTTACAAACTTACGGTCAGAGATTGCTATGGAGGTTTTGTACAACACTCTGCTGAGTTTCTCATAATTGATTGGTTTATTTAAAAATCCAGAAATGCCCATATCAATCGCTTCCATTAAATATTTGGAATCGTCATGGGCGCTAATGATAATTATTGCTTGTTGTGGATTTTTTGTTAGTATTAATCGACTTAATTCAATTCCATTAAGCTTAGGCATAGTAATATCTGTTATTACCAAATCATAAGAAATTTCTTCTAGTTCAAGTGAGTTACTATATTTTTCCCACCCCTCTTGCCCATCATAAGCAATGTCTACTGATTTGTAATAATGTATCAAAATATCTCTACCACCGTGACATACTTCAATCTCATCTTCTATATATAAAACAGTCAATTTTTGTGTGTATTCTAATATATTTTTAATATTCATTTTACTTCTCCATTCTAATTTCAAAACAAACGCCATCTTCTTGATTTTTCATAGTTAACCTAGCTTTGTGATGCTCTTCTATAATTATTTTAGACATATAAAGACCAAGACCTGTTCCATTTTTTTCATGTTTTGTTGAAAAATAAGGATTGAATATTTTGTCAATGAGCTCTATTGGCACGCCTCCTCCATTATCGCAAATACTGAGTGTATTTTCATGGACTTGTATCAAAATTTGAGCATTAGAAATTTTTTTTTCGATAAAATTATCTTGTGCATTTTGCAATATATTTAGTATAACTTGCATCATCTCATTCTCATACATCTCATGCAATACTTTACTTTGATAGTTCTCAATAAGCGTAATATTGTTTATTTCAATTGAATTTCGTACTATATTAAGCACTCTTATTACAATATCTTCAAAGGAAATCATGACGGTATTTTTATCTTTTTTATGAAAATTTTTAAAATCATCAATCGTATTGCTAAGATTTTCAATATATGATTCTATAGTGTCAATTTTATCTATTAAAAATATATTATTTTTATATATTTTATCTTTTGCATCAAGAGATAAATTGTCAATTTCCAATTTAACTTTCATATTTATTGTCGCATTGGCAATCGCTGCTAAAGGTTGACGCCATTGATGCGCAATCATTGCAATCATTTCACCCATTTGAGCGAGTCTAGAGTTTTCAAGAAGAAGAGCTTTTTGTCTCTCATTCTCTTTTTTACGAATATTTTCTTCGGTTATATCTGTAGAAATTATAAGGTAGTTATTCATGTGGTGCATCGCTACAATACTCATCTTTGTTTCAAAAATATTCCCATCTTTTTTTATACATCTTTTGATAACATTAGTGATGTAATTCTTATCTTTGAGCGTATTGATTGCATCTAAAGTTATCAATATATCGTCACTAAAGGTTAATTCAGTACAGCTTTTTTTGTAAAGTTCCTCTTCATTGTAACCCGTCATCTCAAAGTATGCTTTGTTTGCAAAAATAAACATTAAATTTGAATCAACAATGCCAATAGATTCTTTTGTTGAGTTAAATACAGTTTCAAGGAGATGAATTGATTTTTGAAGTTCAGCCGTTTTTTTATTGATATTAGTTTCTAAATCAATATTCACTCTTTTTAATATTCTATTTCTATATAAAAATGCTAAAAAGATAAGAAAAAAGAAGGCACTTATTTTCACTACTAAACTATAATTAGCTGGTTTTATGTAGCTCTCAAGTGTCCAATTATCTTTTATTTGACGGATAACTTCATCTGGTATACTGGCTAAAGTTTTGTTCAAAATATTGATTAAAAGTTTCTCCTCTAAAAGGATACCTATATTCCAAAATAGAGGTTTTTCTTTGCCTAAAAATCCATTTACTTTTATTGTTCCTATACCGTATTTTTGTACAAACCATTCAGCAGACTCATTTGGTAATGCTAAACAAGCATTATCTGAATTCAAAAAAATTTCAACATCATCAATCACCTCAACTTTTAGCTGTCTATTGATATTTAAAATATAATCTTTATATTGATTATTTTGAACAAAAATTGTTTTACCGATTAACGCTTCACTATCATTATAAAATGGCTTGTCTATTTTGCTAATAAGTGCCATGTAAGAAGAAGTGAGAGGGTTGGAATAAACCATATTTGTGGTTTCATTTAAAGTGCTTATTGTTGTAGAAATAAGTTCACATTTTTTATTTTTTATATTTTCGTTCAATTGGATATTATTTTTTGAATCTATAAATATAAAATTTATATGTAATTTTTCAGAAATAAGAGCATATATGTCTCCTACAATTCCAGTATGATTCCCATCTTGCATCCCATCAATCGGAAATATATTTGGTTGAATACAAACTTGCAACTCTCTTTTTTTAGTAAGAAATTTTTGTTCCTCTTCTGTAAGATAAAGAGTATCTGATTTTTGATAAGTCGCTTCATGCATTAAAACAGCATCTGCACGATTTAAACCATAATTATAACTTTTAATCTCCACATCAAATTCTCCATCTTTATAAAACCCTTTCTCTTGAGCATGAAGATATGCAATAGACATTAAGAAAAAAATAATACGCTTCATAAATTTCAAGAGATACTCCAATTTGAGAAAATTGTTAGTTTTACTTTAATGAATCAAGTAAAAACTATATCTCAATAGTGTTGCAATTTTGTTGCATTATACCAAAAATTGTCTATTTCATTTGATTTTCAATCCTATATGAAAAGAAAATTATCTTGCATAAACTGTATTTTTAGGTGCATTTTCATCATAATCGAGTAGTTTTAAAATGCTTTTTTTATTCATTTTTCTTGAAAAGTCTATTGCTGTAAGACCTTTTGTATCAGTTGCTTCTTTATCTGCACCATTTTTGAGAAGTAGCTCTACAATTTCATATCTTCCATAACATGAAGCACACATAAGTGGAGTAAAATTACTCTTTCTCTGCGTTTGATTTACATCTATCCCTTTGTCTAAAATATAATTGACCATAGCAATATTATTGTAAGTAATTGCCATGTCAAAAACACTTACTCCTTCATGGTCTATTGCAGAAATATCCGCTCCACTTTTTAAAAGAAGCTCTAAAAGCGTACTATCACAATGGCTTCTAGTGGCATACATAAGCACCGTTTCGCCTGATTCATTTGAGTCGTTTACATTTTCGCCATCTTGTATAAGCGATTGTACTTTATTCAAATCATTGTTTTTTAAATGTTCTATCCAAATATTCATCTAAAATCCTTTTTTAATTAATTAAAAAATCTTCTAAATTATTTTTTCCATAATTTATTACACTATTTGTATCTTTTATCTGTTTGGCTATTATCGCCATGATTGTTTTAACACCATTTGTTTTTTCTGGGTCTGTTAATGGTAAAAGCCTTATCGTAAGACTTGATTTTTTTTGAGTTAGTTGCACAAAAAAGTTTTGGTTTTTTCCATTTTCTATAGCAAGTGCTTCTATAAGTGCGATTTGAGCATTTGCATTGATATATTTATCCATTACTTTGAGCATTCCGCCATCTATTTTGTTTGCAAAAACTTTTATAGCATCAAAAGCCTGTTTTGTTTCGTTGATATTTTCCAAAACTATATGTGGCATCTCGTCCCCTTTTTTGATATGATACTTTTTTGTATCTTCTTTTTTAGAATTATAAAGAATATCTATGATTATTCGTAGTCTAATTTTGTCAGTTGAATTCGTTTATTTTATTTCAAGAAAATTTTATTCATTATTTAATTTTTCTTCCTAATGGATATAATGGTATTCAAAAAAGGTACCACTTGAACGATATCCACTTCAAATGTCCATCATGTAATTTAAATTTAGTTATAGATTCTCATTCTTATATATGTACAAACAAACATACCTATGATATTTCAAAACATGGTTATGTAAATTTAGTTTTGGTAAATCAAAAAAATAGCGTAAATCCTGGTGATAATGCTCAAATGATGCAAAGTAGAAATGCTTTTTTAAATAAAGGTTATTACAAAACTTTAGCCCAAAAATTAAGTGATATTATAAATTTATCTTCACAAACGAATCCTCAAAAAATACTCGATATTGGGTGCGGAGAAGGATATTATCTTCATGCATTAGCACACTCTTTTGATAAAACTTTAGAGCATCTCTTCTATGGAATTGATATTTCAAAATCAGCAATTCAATTGGCGGCTAAACGCAAAATAGATATAAAACTAGCGGTTGCAAATGCTTACAATCTCCCATTTTTTGATACAACATTCGATACTATTTTTTCTATCTTTTCTCCTGTTAGTTCCACAGAAGTTTTACGACTCTTGAGTGATAGTGGAAAGATTATTATAGTTGGACCAGGTGAAGAGCATTTAAGCGGTCTTACAAAATATATCTATACAGATGTTGTTCCTCATAGTGGCAATTATCATGCTCTAGATGCTAATAAAGAACTTATACTTCAAGAGGTGATAGAAATCAAAAAAAATATTCTCATCCAACAAGAAGATATTTTAGATTTTTTAAGAATGACACCCTATTATTGGCAAGTGAATCAAGAGAGCAAAGAAAAAATTCTTGAATTACAACAGCTAGAAACAATTATCCATTTTTACATAAAAATTTATACTAAAAAGCAAAATGTTTAAAAAATGAAAAATCTCAAATTCATAGCTTTGATACTACTGATAATAAGCTCATTTCTTGGTGCAAAAGAGCTTGATAAAGTATCATTGCAACTTTTTTGGTTGGACCAATTTCAGTTTGCTGGTTATTACATGGCAAAAGAGAAAGGGTTTTATGAAGATGTAGGTCTTGATGTAGAACTCAAAAAGTATAACAATGGCATAAATACAATTGATGAAGTTATGAGCAACAGAGCAACTTATGGAATTGAAAGGTCTTCTTTAATTATTGAAAGAAGTAACGGAAAAAAGATAGCTCTTTTAGCTTCTGTATTTCAATCTTCGCCATCTATTTTATTGGCAAGAAAAGATTCTAATATAAAAACTATTAAAGATTTTATCGGCAAAAAAGTGATGCTAAATGCTAATTTTTCTAGTAGTCCTGAGTTTGCAGCCATGATGATTACCAATGGTGTAAAGAAAAGTGATTTAATACTCCAAAAACCTTCTTTAAATATAAATGATTTAATCAATAAAAAAACAGATTTAATGGAATCTTATATAACTAATGAACCTTTTTTACTTGCTAACAAAGGGGTTGAATATATAATTTTTGACCCAAAAGATTATGGTTTCGATTTTTATACTGACATCCTTTTTACAACTGAAGATGAGCTTCAAAATAATCATGCAAGAACTATCGATTTTAAAAGTGCATCATTAGAAGGTTGGAAATACGCTTTTGAACATGTTGATGAAACTATTGAACTTATCTTAAAAAAATATAACACCCAAAATAAATCAAAAGAAGCTTTAGAGTTTGAAGCCAAAGAACTTAAAAAATTGGTATATTACAAGAATATAAAACTCGGTACAATAGAAAAAACAAATATACAAAGAATATATGATGTTTACAATATTTTGGGATTTATAAAAAATAAACTTGATATCAATGAGTTAATAATTTGTACGCATTCAAACTCTACATTTACACGAAAAGAAGAGGAATTTATAAAGAAAAAAATTCCTGTGCAATATGCTTTTTATACCTCTGTGAAACCTTTTGAAGACTCACATGAGATGGGTGAGCATACAGGGGTTTTATCTGATATTATAAAATTGATTGAACACAAGAGTGGCTTAAAATTAGTTTTAGCACCTATTAAATTATCCAATGACTTTCATAAAATAATGGAAAATAAAAAGCTTTTAAATGTTACGCAAACAAAGCTTTTTTCTGTACCGTATGTTCTTGTAGCAAAGCATGGTGTAGATTTTGAAAATAGGCTTTTGGGGATACAAAATAAACGGATAGGAGTTGTTAAAAACTCCGAAATTCAAGAACTACTCCAGAAAAATAAGCCAGAGTTAAAACCTATTTTAGTCGAAGATATAACAGATTGTTTTGAAATGCTAAAAGATAATAGAGTCGATGGAATTATAATAAATAAAGTGAGTGCAAAATATTATATTCGTCTTTTAGGATATGAAGATTTAGAAATTTTTTATAAAACTAAACTCAATTTTGATGTAAAAATTGCTTTGAGTAAAAATGAATCTCCAGAGCTTTTATCTATTATTGAAAAATCAATCCAAAGGATTAGTAAACAAGAGATTGATGATATTTTGTATAAATGGACACATGTAACAGTTCTCAAATATACCGATTGGAAAATAATATTGCAAATTCTTGGAGTAGTTATTTTGATATTTATTCTTTTTCTTTTGCATCAGATAAAACTCAATAGTGCCATTAAAGAAGCAACCAAAGAGATTCAAGAAAAAAGTGATAATTTGAATTTTTTATTAGATTCTATAAAAGAGGGAATTGTAATCACAGATGAAAAGCAACAAATTATTGATATAAATAACTCAGCTTTAATTATTGCAAAAGCACAA
>CAMCYC010000060.1 GCA_945883795.1 Sulfurimonas crateris
GCTCGCTCACCATCAAGAGCTAGTTCAAACTGTTTTTCCCAATTAAAACTATATCTTGCATCACTCATCGCATCATCAATATCTCTAGCACCTTTGCGACCTCTTGCGATATCCGCTGCATGAGCTGCAATTTTATAAGCAATAATTCCCTCTCTAACATCATTTGCGTTTGGTAAACCTAAATGCTCTTTTGGTGTTACATAACATAACATACTAGCCCCATGCCACCCACCAACTGCCGCACCTATCGCAGAACTAATGTGGTCGTATCCTGCTGCAATATCTGTTACCAAAGGACCCAAAATATAAAAAGGTGCTTCATGACAAAGCTCTCTTTGAATCTTCATATTGCGTTCAATTTGATTAATTGGCACATGACCTGGACCTTCAATCATAACTTGAACATTTTTCTCCCATGCTCGTAAAGTCAGCTCACCCAAAATTTTAAGTTCACCTAATTGTGCATCATCTGAAGCATCTGCCAAACATCCGGGGCGAAGAGAATCCCCAAGTGAAAGTGAAACATCATATTTTGCACAAATATCCAAAATATCATCGTAAGCCGTATAAAATGGGTTTTCTCTATGATAGTGCATCATCCATGCAGCCATCAAAGAACCACCACGACTTACTATACCCATTTTTCTTTTTGCCACTTTTGGCATAGTAGAGAGTAAAAAACCAGCATGAATTGTAAAGTAACTCACACCTTGTTGTGCTTGACGCTCTAAAACATCGAGCATAACTTCTATACTTAAATCCTCAATCTTATTTTTTACATCATGTAAAATTTGATAAATTGGCACTGTTCCAATAGGAATTTTTGAAGCTTGAATAACCGCTTTTCTAATCTCATCCAAATCTCCACCAGTCGATAAATCCATAGCAGTATCAGCTTTATAATGTTGAGAAACTTGCATTTTTTCAACTTCACCTTGCACATCCGATGCAATGGCAGATGAGCCGATATTTGCATTAATTTTACATTTTGAAGCAATACCAATAGCCATAGGCTCTAATGAAGTATGATTAATATTTGCAGGGATTATCATTCTTCCACGAGCAATTTCACTACGAACTAGCTCTGGTGATAAATCTTCTATTTTGGCGACATATTCCATCTCTTGTGTTATAATCCCCTGTTTAGCGTAATACATCTGTGTTCGCACAGTGTCCTTTTCACGCTCTTTTACCCATGAAGCTCTCATAGTTTCTCCTAAAATTTATATATCTACATGACGGAAATATAATCAAATAAAGTTAAATTAGGATTAATCGAAATCTTTATACAAATATTTTGGATTTCTATTAGGAATTCAAAAAGCCAAAACAGCTTTGAAGATAAAAAAAAGCTTACTATATGTATAATTTTGTAACACTTTACGAATTTGGAGTTGTATTTGTCTCAATTAACCCTTCTTTTACTTGCAGCTGGTAGTTCTAGTCGGTTTGGACTTCATGTAAAAAAGCAATGGCTAAGGATAAATCATAAGCCACTGTGGCAATTTGTAGCAGATAAGCTCTCAAATACAAACCTTTTTGAGAAAGTAATTATTGTCTCTTCTCCTGATGATATTAGCTTCATGCAACACTACGCAGATTATACTTTTGTAGCTGGTGGCAACACAAGACAACAATCTTTAAAAAATGGTTTAAACGAGGTTACAAGTGAATTCGTCCTTGTAAGCGATATTGCAAGAGCATGCATTAGTAACAACTTTTTAGCCTCTATCATAGCTAAAAAAGGTTCAAATGATTGCATAGTTCCTTATCTCAAAGTTACCGATACAGTTGTTTATGAAAACCAAACAATTGACAGAGAAAAAGTCAAAAGAATACAAACACCTCAACTCTCCCGTACTGCTATTTTAAAAGATGCACTCAATAGTAAAGAAGAGTTTACAGATGAAAGCAGTGCTATTGTCGCATTTGGAGGTACAAGAGAGTTTATTTTAGGTGAAGAAGATGCACATAAAATCACCTTTGTAAAAGACCTTAATTCTATCCCATGTTTAGAGTCGCCCTCAAAAGATATCCTCAGTGGCACAGGTTTTGATGTGCATGCTTTTGATGATAAAGGGGAGATGTTTTTAGGTGGCGTAAAAATAGAATCCGATTTTGGATTCAAAGCGCATAGTGATGGAGATGTAGCAATTCATGCACTTATAGATGCTCTTTTGGGTGCGGCTGGCATGGGAGATATTGGGATGATGTTTCCAGATAATGACGCAGCTTACAAAGGGATAGATTCAAAAGAGTTACTCAAAAGAGTTGTCAAAAAAATACATGATTTTGGGTTTATAATTATCAATGTGGATATAACAATTGCAGCTGAAAAACCACGACTCTCAAAATACAAACTCCAAATCAGACAAACCTTAGCACCACTGCTCAACTGCGAGAGTTCACGAGTCAATATCAAAGCCACCACAACCGAAAAACTAGGGTTCATTGGACGAGGCGAAGGTGTGGGTGTCATGGCTCACGCAAATTTAAAATATTTTGATTGGACGCTAGAAAAATAGTTCAAACCTATTAGATTTATTGAAAAACGAAGGTAACGATTGAAAATACTCATTATAGAAAATGAAATTTATTTAGCACAAAGTATTGCCACAAAACTTAGTGAATTAGGACATATTTGTGAAATGTGTACCTCAACAAAAGATGCAATCAAAAGCACAAATTATGATGTTGTACTGCTCTCAACAAACATCAATGGTCAAGATTTCAATCCTGTTATTGAAACATTTAGAAAATCTATTGTTATTCTCATGGTATCTTATATCAGTAACGACACTGTTTCAAAACCTCTAAGTGCTGGGGCGAAAGATTATATTTTAAAACCATTTATGATTGAAGAATTGGTTCGAAAAATAAACCATTACAGAGAATATGAAAAATTAAAAAAAAGAAATGAAGCGTATGAGAAGTATTTAACACACACTTTTTCATCGGTAGCAACTCATTATAAAAATGAAGATATTGAACTTCCTGTTTATATTACAGCAAGTTACCAAAAATATGCGGATGCCTTTGCTTTTGAATTTGCGAAACGAAAAGATAAAGCGATACATTTTATCTCTCTTAAAAATCCAAGAGCCATGATTGAGATAGATTCTTGCCCACATAATTCAATACTCTATATTATTGATTTTCAAATTCTAAAAAAACCCAATAGGCAACTGTTTTATAATTTGATAGCAGATAAAAAAGCTATCATATCAAGTTGCGAACAAATTACAGACGCACCAAATAAAGTTATAGAACTCAAAAGTGAAAATAATATCTTTGACCAAGGCGAGATATTACCAATTGAAGATTATGTTCGGTTTATTGTTTTGAATTATCAAAATGAATTTCCAGATACAGAATTATCTAAAAAATTAGGTATTAGCCGTAAAAGTTTATGGGAAAAAAGAAAAAAATATGACCTCATCAAGAAAAAATAAAACCATTTTTATTGATAAAGAAGCTGCCTCTGCACTAGAGTTAGTTAAGCATGGATTACTCGTTCCAGTCACCCATTTAATGGGAGAAAAAGAGAGCCTAGAAGTATCTCAAACAGGCTTTATTGGTGATAAAAGTTTCCCCTTTCCTTTTATTCTTGCTCCCTCAGGAGTTAAAAATGAACAAGTTATTAGTTCCCTTAAAAAAGGGGAAAAAGTCTCTATTATTTGTCAGCATCAAAAGTTTGCAACATTAATCGTTGATGAGATTTTTAAGATAAATCCAACTGAGAGAATCAAACAAATCTATGGAACAGATGACCGTTTTCATCCAGGAGTTCAGGCAACTTTCAAAAGACTTGGTTCATGGGCAATTTGTGGAGAGTATAAACTTCTGCATAATACACCAAATCAAAATCTTCAAATTATCAATGAAGCTAAATCTGCAATTGATGCAAATCATGTTAGTTCACTTTTTATGGCGGCAAATCCTCTGCATCGTGCCCATGAAAGATTTATTAGACAAACACTCGACACAACAGATTTACTAGTAATTTTCTTACTCAAACCTTACGAAGTAGCCAATATTAGTTATGAAGTCAGAAGAGAATCACTAGAATTTTTTATCAGTAATTTCTTACCAAAAAATCGAGTTATTATTGTTCCACTTGAAAATAGCTATATTTTTGCTGGGTACAATGAAATTATGATAGATGCAATCGTTGCAAAAAATTATGGATGTCATAGATTAACAGTTGGACGAAACCATGCTGGACTTGGGATGTTTTATGATTGTAATTCCAATAAATCTATTATAGATAAAGTAGTAGGGATAGATATAGAGATAGAAATTGCAAGCGAATATGTCTATTGCGACAAATGCCGTACACTTGTGAGCAAAAATACTTGCCCTCATGGACAACATCACCAAATATCGTACCACTCAAGCTCCATACTAGAACTCTTAGAACTCGGTATTTTACCTCCAGCGGTTTTAATGAGGCGAGAAATTTCAGCTTTTTTACTCTCAAAAATCCTCCCAAATAGATTCAAGAATTTGGAACAACTTTACTACAATCTTTTACCATCAGGTGGTCTCTTAGAAGAACACACAGAAAAAGATTTTTATCAAGATTTGATGAAACTTTATCAAACAACATCTCTTACTTAAGGAAAAAAATGAATTGGTTTTTTATAACTCTAGGCTATAGTGGCTTAAGCCCAAAAGCACCAGGAACGGCAGGAAGTGTTGTAGCACTTTTTCTTGGGATATTGGTTCTTGTCTATTTTGGAGTACAAACGCTCTTTTTTGCAACTGTTCTTATCTCTGTTTTGGCAATAAAAGCTATTAATAAATACGAAGAGCAAACAGGTATTCATGATGATAGTCGCATTGTAATAGATGAACTCGCTGGAATGTGGTTTGCTCTGAGCGTTGCACCTGCTATGGGTGTGAGTTTGGGTGAAATAAGTGATTGGCAAAATGGTTTTTTAATTCAAAGCATTTTATCTTTTGTACTTTTTCGCTATTTTGATATTACAAAACCTTCTATAATAGGGCGAATTGATAGAGAAACAAAAGGTGGTGTAGGCGTCATGGGGGATGATATTATCGCTGGATTTGTAGCAGGAATCCTTAGTGCAGTTATTTGGCAAGGATTTGTAAAATTACAAACCCTCCTTTAGTTGTGATTTTTCACAGTAGTTGGAATAGAGTGTCCACTTGCTTGCATGGTGAGTGCATGAGGATATTTTTTATAATGTTCTCGCACCACTTGAGCAAGTTTTTCTTTTGTAGTAGTATCAATCAACCCATCATCTCCAATAACCGCACTTAAATTTTCCACAAGTTCATGTTGAGGAGCTGGTACTTTTTTAATCCATAACTCTAAAAGTTTTTTATTAATATGCGTTGGTAAAGAACCCATAATCCCAACATCATTTTGGTTATGAATCAGTAACCCTGAAGTTGTCCCTCTATCAAGTGTCAAAACTTGAAAAAGATAAAGAGTGTGATAATCTAGTTGTTGCTCTTTATCTCGTTCTAAAATAGTTGTTCGTTGCTTGAATCCATTTGTAATCAGTTCGACATAAGTATCAATAATCCCCTCTCCAAAACTATTGGCAAAATTATAATCTTTTTGTTTATCCTCTGTTTTATAGTTTTCTAAATAAAAATGACTGATACCTCTATGTCTGTGCAGAGCTGGAATATTAAAATATTTTTCCCCTTGCAGAGTTGCCTCTTTATAAGTATTCCCCGATAATACATGCAACGCTTTATCAAAAATTACCCTATCCTCTTCATTCAATATACTAGGATTTAAATCTGCCATAACTCTCCAATAAGAGTTATTATCTCTGAGTTTTGTAAAACTAATATGGATATGAACAGAGGGAACATGAGGATTTCTTGGATGGATAATTGTTGAAATTGCTGTCGCACTTTGGAGATTTTTTTCATGCATCTCATCATAATGCACTTGAGATACATTTACACTTGCAGTATTAAAAAGCAGTTCATCTCTTGATTCAAACCTGCTTCCACCACCATGAAGACCTTCGTCTCGTAGCCAAGTAACCTCTTCAAACTTTTTATTTTCACCAAGTGTAGCACTTAAATTATTTAATTTTTCTACAAATCTATTTTGTAAATTTCGTACTAATTGATAAGCATCCATTGCATCTTGTGATGCAGACATAATCATTTTCATATATTATTACCTTTGTGTTAGATATGGATTTTAAGAGGGAATCGAAGAGGAACATAAAAAATGTTCCACTTCAAAGAGGATGGAGATTAAAATGTTGTGTCTATTTCGCCCATCATTTTAATACTTTTTTCAAATGAACCCATGTTCAAAGCTGCCTTAATTTTAGAACCTTTAAATCCAAAACCAGGACTTACCATTGCCGCTTTAACACTTTTTTCACCTTGAATAACTGATCTCCAACCATCAACTGTTGCCCACATGTCAAACTCAATTGCTGCACCCTCAACAGGGTCACCATGTCTTACAACTCTACCATCTTTGACTTCAACTTGTAATGGAGTTACATCTTTGTCACTAACTCTATATTGAAAAATACCACTAAACTTTTTAAGACCTTTTTGTAAGTCCTCGTTTGCGTTCCATTTATCAACATAGGCTTGTGACCATTCAGTACTTAAAAATTCCATTTTCATTCCTTATTTTAAAAAATTATATTATCTTATACAAATTAAATTAACAAGCAACTAAAATGGATTTATTTTTCTTATAAAGTTTCATTTTGAAACATATCTACTTTGCTATACCTTTAATTTTAGAAATTGCTTTTTCACTTCCAACTAGAGAACAAAAAGACGAAATATTAAAAACATTCAAAAAACATGCAATATGTTAGAGTAATTTAATACAACTTCAACTATAATGGCGTCAAATTTTCAGACAAGGGAGCACACCTATGGGTGAATTGTTTACTTTTTTCGGACTTATCTCACACGATAAAACTTTTATTTATGTAACACACATGTTACTTTCAGCTGGTCTTGCTTTGATGATAGCAAAAATGGCTATGGCAAATCTTCAGATAGTTCCTACGGGCGCTCAAAATATTATGGAAGCATATATTAATGGTGTTTTAAAAATGGGAACTGATGTTATGGGTAAAGAAAATGCTCGTCGTTATGTTGCACTCATAGCAACAATTGGTCTATTTGTAGGTATCGCAAACTTAGTTGGTGTTGTTCCTGGATTTGAAGCTCCAACTGGTTTTTTAGAGATGCCTCTTACTTTGGCACTTACAGTATTTGTTTATTATAATTTTGAAGGTATCCGCCGTCAGGGTCTTTTTAAATACTTTAAACACTTTTTAGGACCTGTTTGGTGGTTATATTGGTTAATGTTTCCAATAGAAATCGTATCTCACTTTTCCCGTTTAGTTTCTCTTAGTTTCCGTCTTTTTGGAAATGTAAAAGGTGATGATATGTTTTTGATGGTAATCTTGATGCTTGCACCTTGGTTGTTGCCAATGATTCCTTTTGCATTACTTACTTTTATGGCTTTTTTACAAGCATTTATATTTATGATGCTTACAACTGTATATATTGGGAGTGCTGTAGCTATCGAAGAGCATTAATAGATTAATAAATTTGATAGAATTATCAAGTAGCATCATGAACGATTATGTTTTTTGGTGCTCTTAACGAACTCCCAATAAACTTTTCTACCCATATAAAGGTTTAGTCATAGTAGCTCTTCGGACTAGTATTATTAATGTTCGGTAGTAATATTTCTTATTTATTCCCAACTTCTCGTTATTTATTTTCTTTACTACTTTTTGAATATTTTAAAAATAAAAGTACCTATTTTCAGGGTTTTTCTTTTTTTTAAAATCATCCATTTTTAATCAAATTTAGGTAAATAATGAGAAGTTACAAAAAAAGGTAAATATATGGCGAAAAAAAAAATACTTTTTGAATGTCAACATTGTGGATTTACTACTCCAAAATGGATGGGAAAATGTACCAACTGTGGAGGATGGGATTCATTCGTAGAGTTAAATGAACAACAACAAGAAGTTGTTAAAAATACTAATTCTGTGAGTGCATTAACAGCTAAAGCGATAAGTATTAACGATATTCAAGAAAGCGAAGTGTATAGATATTCATCTTTGGATGTTGAACTCGATGGAGTCCTCGGTGGTGGTATTGTTCCAGGGTCTTTAACCCTTATTGGTGGGAGTCCAGGAGTTGGAAAATCAACATTACTTTTAAAAGTTGGCTCAAATATCGCTTCACTTGGCAGAAATGTTTTATATGTAACAGGAGAAGAATCAGCTGGACAGATAAAATTGCGTGCCAATAGACTCAAAGCCAATATGCAAACGCTTTATCTTTTAAGTGAAATTCGCCTTGAACAAGTTATAGTGGAACTCGCACACAGAGAATACGAATTTATAATTATAGATTCCATACAAACCATGTATTCAGAGAGCATCACCTCAGCACCAGGTTCTGTTACACAAGTGAGACAGATAACTTTTGAGCTTATGAGAATTGCAAAAGAAAAAGATATAGCAATTTTTATTATTGGACATATTACAAAAGAGGGTTCTATCGCAGGTCCTAGAGTTTTAGAACATATGGTTGATACTGTATTGTATTTTGAGGGAGATTCCTCACAAGAGCTAAGAATTTTAAGAGGATTTAAAAATCGTTTTGGACCAACGAGTGAAATAGGGGTTTTTGAGATGAAAAGTGAAGGTTTAGTTTCAGCTACAGATGTTGCTTCACGCTTTTTTAGTCGAAATTCAGAACAATCAGGTTCGGCTCTGACTGTGGTCATGGAGGGAAGTAGACCTATAATTTTAGAGGTTCAAGCACTTGTTTCGCAATCGCATACTCCAAATTCAAAAAGACAAGCAACAGGTTTCGATACGAATAGACTCAATATGCTTTTAGCACTTTTGGAGAGAAAACTTGAAATTCCACTCTCTGGATATGATGTTTTTATTAATATAACAGGTGGTATTAAAATCACTGAAACTGCAGCAGATTTGGCAATATTAGCCGCTATTATTAGTAGTTTTCGAGACCGTGCTATTTCAAAAGAAACAGTATTTATAGGAGAAGTTTCCCTTGTTGGAGATGTCAGAGAGGTGTATGCCATGGATGTTAGACTCAAAGAGGCAAAAATGCAAAATATCTCTAAAGCAATGGTTGCAAAAAAACCGTTAGAAAAAACAGCGATAAAAACTTTTGTGGTCGATGAGGTTACAAAACTTTTAGAATGGTATTAAATTAAGCTCAATTTAAAATTGGTATTATATTAATAGTTGTATACTTATTAGATTATTACAAAGAAAGGAAATCGATGATTGATGCACAATTTCGCAGTGAAGAAAGATATTCTAAGCTTTCAATAGCTTATGAAGGTAAAGAGGAAGGTTCTTTGGTTTGTTCTACGGTAGATGGGATAGTTGCAAAGTATAAAATACAACCCGAAACATATACTTGTAATATATCAGATAAAAAAAATGTACTTGTGATTGAATATCATGATGATGGTGAGCGTCAAGCTGGTGCTATTTTTGAAGAGATAATCAAAACTCTTAATATTACGGAGTGTGATTAGTTTTATACTAATCATTTATTATGAATTTAGAAGAATATGCAGAGGGTAATAAGCTATTTAGACAATATTTTAAAAAAAATAAAGAGGCGTTGCTAGATTTAGTCAAAAGAGGACAAGCTCCTAAAGCATTGTTTATAGGTTGTTCTGATTCAAGAGTGATACCAAATTTAATTGTTCAATCAAATCCTGGTGATTTATTTGTTATTAGAAATGTTGGTAATTTTGTTCCTCCATTTAAAACTGATGAAGATTTTCATGCAACAGCATCTGGAATTGAATACGCAGTGTGTGTTCTGAATGTCAAAGAGATTATAATTTGTGGACATTCTCATTGTGGTGCTTGTCATAGTCTTTTTGAAAAAATAGATTATACACATATGCCTCATACAAAAAAATGGCTCGAACTTGGAGAAAGTGCAAAAAAATCTGCAATGCTTGCTTTGGGCGTAAATGCACCTAGAGCTGATTTGTTACGATTGACTGAGAAATTATCAATCACGAAGCAAATAGAAAATATTTTGACTTATCCAACAGTTAAAGAACGATTTGAAAACGGGATTTTATCGATTCATGGCTGGTATTATGATATTGAAACTGGCAATATTGATTACTATAATGCAGAATCTTATGAATTTTTACCACTGAATGACCTCGTAGACAACGATATTCAAAATTTGTAAATTTTGATAAATTAACCATATAATTACAAGGAAGGAAACACATGGCTGATAAAGAAAATACAGACGAAAACGGTGCATCAACCGAGAAGAAATCAGGTAATATGCTTATGATAATTATTATAGTTGTGCTTATACTTATTATATTAGTAGGTATTGTTGCAGCTATACTATTAATGGGTTCTACTGATGAACAAACTGTAAATAGCAATAATGCACAAGTAAAAGAGCAAGCAGCAACTAAAACCAAAAGAGTTCCTACTGATGATGATGGTGAAGATACAAGAAAACTGAGTCAAATAGGTATTTTGTATCCTCTTGATACTTTTACTGTAAATTTAAAAAGTGATGCTGGTAAGCGTTATTTGAAAGTAAGTATGTCATTAGAGCTAGAAGGGAAGGAGCTTAGTATAGAACTTGATTCAAAAGCACCTGTATTACGAGATAGAATTATTAGAATTTTAACTTCTAAAACACTCGAAGAAATATCTTCAAAAAAAGGGAAACAAAAAGTCTCAGAGCAAATTATGGATACACTCAATGCCATGATTTCCGATGGTACAATTAAAGGTATTTATTTTACGGAATTTGTTATTCAGTAGTGATTTTTAAAATCATTTTTTTTCTATCACTAAATGGGATTTACTCATTTAGTGGATAATATGTAACTTCTCATTTTTCACTCAATAGAACCATAAACTAGCTTTTCTTCCGTTTTCACTTCTTATATTTTTCTCTTTTTCGTATAATCCCTTGAGAATATACGAACAACACTCCTGCTGATACGAGAAGCAGTTAAAAGATTAAAGGGAATTAAACTAACCAAAAAACCCACATTCATCACATGAAATTTTAAAGCCCTATTTTTTGGGCTTTTCTGGGGTTTATCTACACTACATAACTTCATAAAAAGCCCTATTTTATGGACTTTCAAGGAAGCACATGATGAATGTGGGAAAAAAGAAATGAAACCTTATGAAAATAAAATTATTCGCTCCGCATTATTACCTAAATGAGAGAGTCACTTGCAAATTAGCAAATATAACCACAATTTATGTAGAATTGAATTTTAAAAAGCCTTTTCAAACCCTATAAACAGTATAATTCTCTATCAAGAACAAAATAAAATTCACAAAATAGAAAAGGCTTTTTATGGAAAACATTG
>CAMCYC010000061.1 GCA_945883795.1 Sulfurimonas crateris
GCATCTTTATAAACCAATTTATTCATATCAGCATGAAGTGCCAAATCTGCCAATTTTTGTTCATTTTCTTCTAAATACATCATCTCAATTAAATCTTGTCGTCCAAGTTTATTGAGCAAAATATACGAAAGCACTTTAACCGCTGGAACTTCGCTCCACATGCTTTCATTTAAACAATTAAAATGATTTTCATCCAACCTATTATTTTCTATTTGCTCTTTACATGTTGAGCAAATATAAACCGATTGTGCATCATTTCCAGCAGATGAACCCACTTCAAAAGCACTTAATCCTTCGCTATTACCACAAAGTTCACACATGCCACCACTTCTTGCTATTAATTCTTTGCTCATGTTTTTCCTTTAACTTTTTATAACAGTTCCAATTCCTTCACTCGTAAAAATCTCAAGTAAAAGAGAGTGTTCAATTTTTCCATTAATAATATGTGCTTTTTCCACTCCACCATCAATAGCTTCTAAACAGGCATCCACTTTAGGAATCATGCCTCCGCTAATTGTTCCATCTGCTTTGTAAGCACTAATTTCTTCTTTGGTGAGAGTGCTTAAGAGATTTTTATTTTTATCCATAACACCTGCAATATCTGTCATGAAGATAATTTTTCTCGCCTTTAAACTTGCTGCAATTTTACTTGCTGCCAAATCTGCATTAATATTAAACCCTGGATGATTTATCTCATTTGCAGAAGCTATTGGAGCGATAACTGGGATAAATTTTTCAGCGAGTAAATTTTCAATCACCTTGTTATCAATATGGACAATTTCACCAACGAGTCCATATTTTCCATTATCTTTGGGCACTGCAGTTATAAAATTTGCATCTTTACCCGTAATTCCCAAAGCTTTTGCACCATGCATATTTAAAAGTGTTGTTATCTCTTTGTTGATATTTCCACTCAAAACCATCTCTACAACTTCCATCACTTGTGCATCTGTGACTCTCATGCCATCAATAAATTCACTTTTAATTTGAAGTTTATCAAGCATCTCGTTAATTTTATTCCCACCGCCATGGACAATAACTGGTTTGATTCCTACAAGATACAAAAGAATAATATCTTGTGCAAATTTATCTTTAAGTTCTGGGTTTATTTGAGCTGAGCCTCCATACTTAATTACAAAAATTTGGTTTGAATATTTTTTTATATACGGAAGTGCTTCTAAGAGAGTTTGAGCTTGTTCAATTTTTTTTTGCATTTTTTTATCCTTATTTTTCTTCTTTATTAAATTCAATAATATCTTCTGGTTTTTGTTTTATATCTGTTTTATCAAACGCTTTTTGGGCTTCTTTTTCATTATAATCTCTACACTCTTGCGGTATTGTGGCATGAGGGTCTGAGGCTATTTGTTCACACATTGCGGCATTAATTCTAAAATTGCTACAACCACCTAAAAGCAAAATTGCCATGAAATATATTTTCCACATAGAACTATCCTTTTATTTTTGTTTTATGATTAAATCTAAATATTTTTTAGGTGTTACTCGCATCATTTCTTGAGCCAACCATTGGATTTGAAAGTATGCACTTCCAGAATTTCGGAGTGTAAAATAATTTTTTAAGCTTCTTAAATTAAAAGTAATAACCATGTCCACTTTTACATTATCTGTGATAATATGTTTAAAAGCATCACCAACATTTCGTTTTTTCTTCCCAGCTTCAAGAGCATAAAAAAGTTCCTCCGCATTATTTGCATAGTGTTCTAACAAAGAAAGAGAACTTTTTGCTATGGCAATCTCTTCAAAATTTTCCACTTTTTTAGCTTGATATGCGAGTTTATCATACATTGCACCAATCTCAATTTTATTATATTCTTCATCATTTGTGACAAACATATCAAAACTTAAAATTTTAGAGATAAAAAACTCTTTACTATGTAATGCTTGTTGCGATGCGACAAAAGCATTCAGAATAGAACTCATGGTATAACGAGTACTTCTTACACTAATGGCTTGAATACGGTGTCTTGCATGTTCTTGTAAAACACCTCTTGAAGTGCCACGAATTAAATAACTTAAATTTGCATGTTCTAAAATAGAATGATGAAAGTGAGTCCATGCTAAATCGTTTAAAAGATTAGAATCTTCTATTGTATTTATTGCATCGCACATCTCTTCATCTGGCATCTTATTTGTAAGTTGTTGCATGGTAGGATTTTGGCTACCCTCAAACGAATCGTAACAAGTTCTAGCCGCCATCTCTGCAACTCCAATCCCTGTTTCTTGAAGTAAAACAACTTTTGGTTGTGAGTATTTTATACCATGTATCTCTTGCATCATGACTTTTGAACACCATTTAAAATAGGAACAAATACACAAGCTTCAAGCTCAGTTCTAATAATATCAGTACCATTTTTTTTAAATTTTGTAATGATTTGTTTATTTCCTTTATCCATGGGAGCGACCAAAATACCTCCATCTCGGAGTTGTTCAAAAAGTTTTTTTGGAATCTCTTTGGCAGAGGCTGAAAAAAGAATTCTATCATAAGGAGCATATTGACTCCACCCATTTTGACCATCATCTGTTCGTGTGTGAATATTGTTAATTTTAAGCTCTCTAAAACGGATTTTTGCTTCTAACATCAACGATTCTATCCGCTCAATAGTGAAAACACCTCGAAACATATGGGAAAGCACTGCTGCTTGATACCCACTACCACACCCAATTTCTAAAACTCTATCAGCTCCATGAGGCTCTAAATATTCCGTCATTTTTGCAACCGTCAAAGGGGAACTAATCCATTGTGCACTTCCCATGGGAAGTGCATCAAGTTTATAAGCATTCTGCTTAAAACCTGTGGGTACAAATGCTTCTCGATTTGTATTTGCTATTGCGTATTTTACTTCTTTGCTCAAGGCAAACTTTTGATGACACTCTTCAGCTAACCGAGCTGTTTTTGTTGCTGTTATTCTATCCAATGCCTACATCCATATATCGCCTCATCAAGGCTATCTCTTTTTTGTTATAATTTGCTCTTAAGCAAAGTTTATTCCCATTATACGAAACTTCACCTTGAGGAGTCACAATTGCACTCATTTTACTACACTCTTGATTTAAACTATCACTCGCTACTACAAAACATTGATTCAAAATTGCTAATGCTCTTGTAAGTGTTTTAAAATGCTCAGTGCGTAAAACTCCCCACCATGCAGGAATGGCTATAATGTCAGAACCTTCAAGTTTTTGCCATAACTCTTTAAAACGGAGTTCAAAACAGATAAGAATTCCAATTTTCATTCCATCTATCTCAATAATTGCAACTTCGTTGCTGTTGCCTTCTTCAAAATATTTATGCTCATCCCCAAAACGAAACAGTTTTGCTTTAGCTCTTTCATACACCATTTCCCCATTATGAAATACTTTTACAAAATTAAAAAAATGTTTTTCCCTTTTTTCTATTATGGTCAAAATAATAATTTTATGATAAGAAACTTTTTTAATTTCTTCTATTGCATAAAGGCTAAATTCTGCTAAAGATTCAAAGTTTTCATAATCAAAACCACTTAAACAAACTTCAGGAGCGACAATCAATGTATTATTTGGAGTTTGTTTTATTTGTGTTAATAAAACTTCTAAATTTTTTTGATATTCATGTGTTGTTTCAAAACTAATAGAACAAAGAGTGTACATCTAAAAATCATCATCAAAAGTTAAACTACCTTTTGAATAGTTTGTCACGGTTGCTTCAAAAAAGTTTGTTTTTTGGTCGTTGAATTTTGCAAAATCATTGACCCATTTTATAGGGTTCGAAACATTATAAATTTTTTCAAATCCCACAGAAGATAAACGATCATCCGCAAGATATTGAATGTATTGCTCAACAATCTCATTCGTTAAACCGAGGATTTGACCTTCAGTGATATATTTGCCCCATGCAGATTCAAGTTTTACAGCCTCTTTGAACATGGCAATAACTTCTGCTTTGAGTGTTTCTGTAAATAAGTCAGGTCTTTCTTTTCTCATGGTGTTAATAATGTTTTGAAAAAGAACCAAATGAGTCACTTCATCTCTTTGAATAAATCGAATCATCTGTGCGCTTCCAAGCATTTTTCCAGAGCGAGCCAAAGTATAAATATAGGTAAATCCACTATAAAAATAGATACCTTCTAAAATTTGATTTGCAAAAAATGCTTTAATCAAATTGTGTTCGCTTGGATTGGTTGAGAGTTCTGTATAAACAGCAGCAATTGAATCATTTTTATGCTTAAGCATCATATCTCGACGCCAAAGGTCATAAATTTCTGCAGAATTTTGAGAAATCGTATCAACCATGACGGCATAACTTTGAGAATGAAGAGCCTCTTCAAACGATTGACGAACTAAAATAAGATTAATTTCAGGAGCAGTTATATAAGGGTTGATGTTATCAATAATGTTATTTGTTTGTAAAGAATCCATAAAAATAAGTTGAGATAGTGCTTTATCATAAGCTTTTTTCTCAGCCTCCGTAAGATTTTTATAATCATTTACATCTCGAGTCATGTCCACTTCTTTTGGAAACCAAGTGTTGTTGAGCATCATCTCCCATAAGTTATATGCCCATTGATATTTAATATTATTTAACTCGAAAATACCTGTTGGATTGCCACCAAAAACTCTTCTGTCGTTTACTTTTTCATCAGAATCTGGGTTGTATATTTTTTTTCTTTTCATGGCTAACTCCAAAATTAATAGTTTGCGATTATACCAAAATTTAAATACTAAAAATTTAATATACTCTTTATATTTAGTGAGATACAATCGGATTTAAAATTATATTTACTTATATTAAAGGAACTATTATGGGATTATTTGGTCTTTCTGGTGTTAAGCTGAGTCAATATAATGAACTCAAAGAATCTAACAAAGAATTAATAGATAAAAATGATAAATTACAAGAACGAATTAATGAATTAGAATTTAAACTCCATGATTATCAATCTATTCCAAAAGAAAATTTATCAGAAGCATTAATGAAAATGCAAAGTAAACATCTCAGAGGCAATATTGCAGATATTCAAAGCAATATGGCTGAATCAGTCAATGCATCTAAACTAAGTTTAGTAAAAACACATGAGCAGGTTGATAGTATTATTAAAATTGGGGAAAAAACAAATAAGATTGTAACCATTTTAGATAATCTTAACCAACTATCAGAAAGTTCAGTAAATACTGTGCATGGTCTCTCCACACGAACAAATGACATCAGAAGTATTTTATCACTTATCAAAGATATTTCAGACCAAACAAATTTACTCGCTTTAAATGCGGCAATTGAAGCTGCACGAGCTGGTGAGCATGGGCGTGGATTTGCTGTTGTTGCAGATGAGGTAAGAAAACTAGCAGATAGAACCGATAAAGCAGTCAGTGAAATAAATATCTCCCTGCAATCGATGAAACAAGATGTTGATAGTATGGAAGAGCAATTTCAAAGTATTCAAGATGAAATAAATACTTCAAATGAATTAGTGCATGTTATTCATAATTGTCTTAATGATGACTCTGCTGCTATGAAAAAATCGTTTCAAGGGATGGCGTTTACAAATGACCGTGTTTTTATGAGTTTGGCTAAACTTGACCATATTTTATGGAAAGTTAATACATACTATTCTGCAATAACAAAAGAGGAACAATTCAAGTTTGTTGACCATCATAATTGCCGTTTAGGGAAATGGTATTATGAAGGCGATGGAAAAGATAATTTTTCAAAAACTCCAAACTATACTAAACTAGAGAGTCCACATGCCAAAGTTCATAATGGAACATATAAAGTATTTGAATTGATGGTTAAAGACCATGTTGATGTTCACTCACTAGTAAAAGCATTTCAAGAGATGGAAACAGGGAGTGATGAAATATTTAAAACGCTAGATTCGATACTGCAGGACAAAAGTTAAATTTATTTATAAAAAATAATTTTATGCACTTTCAAAACCTGAAAGTGCATAAAAAAGAGTAAAAATACTATTTGCGAGAGTTTCTTTTTCTTTCTGCTTCTGTTAAGAATTTTTTACGAATACGGATAGATTTAGGAGTTACTTCAAGAAGTTCATCATCTTCAATCCACTCTAAAGCACGCTCTAAAGACATGTCACGAGGTGGAATAAGTTTAATCGCTTCATCAGCACCTGATGAACGAACATTTGATTGTGCTTTACCTTTAATCGCATTTACAACTAAATCGTTTGAACGAGAGTGTTCACCAACAATCATCCCTTCATAAATTTTTGTTTGTGGTCCAATAAAAAGAACACCACGGTCTTGGATATTAAAAAGTGAATACGCTAAAGTATCACCATTTTCCATAGATACGAGTGCACCATAGCTTCTTGAATCAACAGTTCCAGTATAAGGACGGAACTCTAAGAATGAGTGATTCATAATACCTTCACCCTTAGTATCCGTTAAAAATTGTCCACGGAATCCAATAAGTGCACGAGCTGGAATTTCAAACTCAATTCTTTGGAAACCTTGCCCCATTGGAACCATAGCTTTCATCTCAGCTTTTCTTTTACCAAGACGCTCAATAACTGAACCGCTTAAATTCTCAGGAACATCTATCACTAAATGTTCAAATGGTTCACATTTAACGCCTTCAATTAATTTCACGATAACTTCAGGACGACTTACACCAAACTCAAAGTTTTCACGACGCATATTTTCTGCAAGAATTGTAATCTGAAGTTCTCCACGACCTGAAACTTTAAATTTACCCTCTCCAACAATTTCAAGTTTCATAGCAACATTTGTTGTCATCTCAAACTCTAAACGCTCTTTTAATTTATTTGAAGTTACATGTTTACCCTCTTGACCAGCAAGTGGTGAATCATTGACAGAAAACACAACCGTAAGTGTTGGCTCTTCGATGTGCATTGGGTCAAGTGGCATAGGATTTTTAGGGTCACATACAGTATCACCAACATCAACAGTTTCTAAACCTGCAAATGCAACGATATCTCCTGCTTCTGCCTCTTGAATTTCCATACGGTTAAGACCATGAAAACCAATAAGTTTAGAAATTTTACCTTTAACCATTTCTCCATCAGCTTTAGCAAGCATAATGTTGTCACCTTTTCTAATAATACCGTTAAAAATACGAGAAATACCTATTTTACCAACATAGTTATCATAGTCAAGTGTAAATACTTGAGCCTGTGTTGGGTTCTCTCTATCGCCTTCTGGTGTTGGAATACTATTTAAAATTGTTTCAAATATACATTCGAAGTCACCATCAGGATCGGACATATTAAGTTTTGCTATACCATCACGAGCTGCTGCATAGATAATTGGGAAATCTTGTTGATCATCAGTTGCACCCATCGCAGCAAAAAGGTCAAACATCTCATCAACAACTCGTTCTGGATCAGCTGAAGGTTTGTCAATTTTATTAATAACAACAATTGGTTTTTTACCAAGTGCTAACATTTTTTTAACAACAAACTTCGTTTGAGGCATAACACCCTCATAAGCATCAACAAGAACTAAAACACCATCAACCATTTTAAGAACACGCTCAACTTCTCCACCAAAATCAGCGTGACCCGGAGTGTCGATAATGTTAATTTTATAGTCTTTATAACGAATAGCTGTATTTTTGGAAAGAATCGTAATACCACGCTCTTTTTCTAAATCATTACTATCCATAGCTCTTTCATCATGTTGTTCATGAGAACCATATGTTCCTGATTGTTCTAATAATCCATCAACCAATGTAGTTTTACCGTGGTCAACATGGGCGATAACTGCGATATTTCTTATTTTTTGCACGAGGCTTCCTTTATTTTGTTTCTTGTATTTTTTGAAACGGAGGGTAAAAATTTTCGGGATTATAGCGAAATAAAAGTTATAGTTTTGTAAAAGTAGTGATATACTTATTGGTCTTCATCCCACAAAGTTAGAAAGTAATCCATGATTGAGTATCCAAAACAATTAGACATTCTATTCAAACAACTTCTATTATATGGTGCAAAACCTATAATAATTGGTGGATTTGTGAGAGATTTTTTACTTGGTATACCGAGTAAAGATATAGATATTGAAGTTTATCATATAGCTTCATTTACTGAATTGGAAAAAGTTTTAGGGCAATTTGGCACAATTAATAGCGTTGGAAAAAGTTTTGGTGTTTGTAAATTACAGTTTGAAGGGATAGAAATAGATTTTACTTTACCAAGAACTGAAAGTAAAATAGCCATGGGACATAAAGGTTTTGATGTTACAATTAATCCTAATTTAGATTTTCATAGTGCTTTTTTAAGGCGAGATTTTACTATTAATGCTATAGGTTTTGATATTGCAGAGAAAAAAATTTTAGACCCATTTCATGGCATGAGTGATTTAAAAAATAAAATATTACGAGCTGTTGATGTAAAAACTTTTATGGATGACCCGCTTAGAATTTTAAGAGCTGTTCAATTTTACGCAAGATTTCATTTAAAAATTGATAACTCTTTATTAAAACTTTGCCAAAATATGGTAGAAAAAAACATCTTAAAGGAACTTCCAAAAGATAGAATTTTCGAAGAGATAAAAAAGCTTTTGCTCAAATCAGAACAACCCTCACTTGGATTCAAATTGTTAGAAAAATTTGGTGCTTATAACTATTTTGTAGAATTACAAGAGATTGAACACAATAATTATGAAGCAGTTTTAAAAACTATTGATTCAATGAAAAAACTACTGACTTCCCATGAAAAAACAAATATAGTCTTGATGTTAGCATCGGTATGTTCTTACTTTAATTCTGAACAAACAATACGGTTTATTCAAAGATTAACTCATGAAAAGCAACTTTTAGCAAAAATTTTACCTTTAATTGAAAATATTTGGAAGATTGATTTTATATATTCAAATGGATTCACAAATTCACAATTATATGAGCTAGCTACAAAAGTAAATATTGAAGAACTTTTAATCTTAAGTAAGGCTTTAAATCTCTCAAAAGATTCTTATAAAGAAGATATTATAAAAAAAAGAGTGATTGAATTAAATATTTTAAACCAACCTATGACTCCATTACTTCTTGGAAGAGATATTTTAACTCTAAAAAACTCATTAAAGCTAAAAATTCAACCATCAAAACAATTTGCAACTATATTAGAAAAAGGATATCAAGCTCAAATCAATGAAGATTTTTTTTCACATGAAGAGGCTTTAGCATGGTTAAGAAGATATCTTTTACAAAAAAATAATTTTTTATTCCCCTAATATCTGCATTTTTGCTTCAAATTCAATTAGTTTTTCCATAGTAGAAACAGTTTTCAATAAAGCATTTTTCATTTTTGAACCATATATTTGTTTATTATCTTTATCATATTTTAAAATAATATCAGCATAAACTTCCAGAAAAACCTGTATTAACTCTATAGCAACAATTGTAATTTTTTTATGTTGTAAAATAGCTATTATTAATTCAAAAGCCTTTTTCTTTTTTACTTCTGCATCATCAAGTTTTATATATCTTGTAGAGGTTTTTTCATCTTTTAAAATGAGTTTTTTTAAAATAGCTATTATCCCCTCTTCAGTAGATGTCATACCCTCTATTTTATTATTGATATATATCCTCATGTCTGTGAGATTCATCTCCTCAATTTTCACCATTAGGTTCTTGTTTGCAGGTGTATCGTCAAAAATTTTTTTTCCTAAAAATTTACTAAACATAAATCATCCTAAATAAATTATATTAATTTTGAACTATCGATTTCTACGATAGTATGTACATTGCCACGCGGATTATAATCGGCTACAATTTTCATATATTTTGGTTTTAAAGCTTTATCCAAAACTTCATATATCTCATTTGCTGCATCTTCATGTGAAATATGTTTATCACGAAAACTATTGATATAAAGTTTGATTGCTTTTAATTCAACTACCCATTGATTTGGGGTATATTCTAAATGGATAGTTGCGTAATCTGGATATCCACTTCTTGGACAAAGAGAAGAAAATTCAGGTAATGTCATTTTAATCAAATAATTTCTATCATATTTGTTTGGCCATATCTCTAAATCTTTTTCTACATCAAATTCTTTAATGACTTTCTCACCGTATTTCATCGTATTCCTTAACTTTCATATTTTTTTTCTAAAGGTGCTAAATATTTACCCTGCAAATAATCAATCTCTATTTCTTGTGCAAATTTTGCTATTGTTTCATCTTCAACCATTTTAAGCCAAGTCTTAACATTCTTTTTATGTGCCATGAAATTAAATCCCTCAATTATACTATTATAATTACTTATTTTTTTCTCTTTTATATAAAATGAATCAAATCTAATAACATCTATATCTAACTCTCTTAAATATAAAAAACTTGTATGTAAAGAGCCAAATCTATCTATTGCAATCAAAATGCCTAAATCTCGTAATTTTTTTAAAATAGCATTATACTTATTTATATACGAATAGTACTCTGATTCACAAAGAATAAACATGATTTTAGTATCTCTATACTTCTGCAATAACTCTTTAACTTTAATAATAAACTTATAATTTCTTAGTGAGATAGGAGAGATACTAATCGCAATAATTTCTTCATGACTTGTAGAATGTATGATACTTTCTTCTAAAACCATAAGGTCATAATCCAGCATAAGTCCTAATCTATTAATCACTTTAATATAATTTTTTTGATGGATAATTTTATTTTGAGGAGTTTTTAACTTAATAAAATACTCTTTTATCACGACTTTTTTTAGTTCAAAAACATTTTGAGTATTGAGAATAAAATTTTTATTTTTCAAAGCATTTATGATAAAAACTTCTAACTCATTAGCGTTTATCTCTTCATCTTTTGATGAAGATTTTAAACTTTTGTTTTCAATTTGTAACTCAAACAGATTATCTATCAAATACTCTATTTTGTTTGAAAAAGAGGTATCGGTTAGAGCTGCTGAAATATTTACCTCTATAGCATCTACTTCAAAACTATCAGTTTTTAAACACATTAATTCAACTATTGCACGATATTCACTTTTTTTACCTATCAAACCAATAACAAAATCACCATCTTTAATCCGCCCTATAGGGAAATTTTTAATATTTTTATCTATAAAATATTTTTCTATCCAAAGTGCTACTTGATATAAAACTTTATCTCCATTATTGATACCATAAAGCTTATTAATATCAATCAAGTTATCAACACTTACAAGAACAAAACTCATATCTTTATTTTTTTTTATCTCATTGTTGAGATATTTGTAAAGATATTCTCTTGTGAATGTTTTACTAATTTCATCTGTGATTTTCACATCAAAACCAATATAAATAATATAAAAAATAAAATAGATACTAAAGGCTAATAAAAGAATACCTTCAATATAAAAAGAGCTATTTAAACTTTCATAGGTGGTAATAAGTGTATTTGAG
>CAMCYC010000062.1 GCA_945883795.1 Sulfurimonas crateris
CTCTCTTTAAAATCTATGTTTGATTCCATACCCTATAACAACTTCACCAATAACGAGATACAAAACTATGAAGGATTTTATGCAAGTGTGATTTTTATCTATTTGCAAAGCTTAGGTCTTCATATAGAGAGCGAAAAAGCAAACAATAAGGGTCGTATAGACTTAATTATAGAACTCGAAAATTCTATTTACATAATAGAGTTTAAAATAGACGGCAAAGATAATGCCCTAGAACAAATCAAACAAAAAGGGTATGCAAATCCCTATCTAAGCGGTAAAAAAGATATTTATCTTGTTGGAATTCATTTTGATATAAATGAGAGAAATATTAGTAAATTTGAGTGGGAGAGTTTAGTAAACTAGGAAAAAAACAAAAAATACAATAACTATTTCGTAGCACTTTTACACTACAACTTCTTACCTAATTTTATTGTTTATAGGAGAAGGAAGAAATTTCAAAATTTCCTTCTTCTCCAATTGTTTATCGCTACCATTTTTCATCCAACTATTTTATGATAAACCCTTTCGTAGCTTCTATTCCAAAAAGTTCAGAGATATTATTATCTTCAGCAAGAGAGCTATTGATACTTCCATCTTTTGATGTTGAGTACCATTGATTGTCTTTAAATGTCCATATTATCGTTACAGTTGGATTTTGCGTGAAAAATGTACTTACATCATCTATATTTACAGAACCCAACATTCTCCAACCGCTTAAGCTTAAGAGACTTGGAAGTTGATATGTCGTATCTCCTGTTATACTTATAGTAGTTACTTGCGATGCTTTTATCCAATATCCGTTTCCACTTGTTAAAGTTGTCAGTGGCATATCTGTTGAACTTTGATTCTCTTTTGTCCATACATACCATTTATTGTTTTGATATGAGCGTATCACTTCTATATCTGTGTTATTCAAGTCTGCTATATTGAGAGTTCCTACTATCGGTAGTGCTACTAAGTTCCAGCCTTGATTGAGATATATGTCATGAGTAGTCGGAATGTAAGCACCATTTTCGATAATGCTTTGGATAGTTATATTTTCACTTCCTATCATAATACTTCCACTGCTGTTTAAATCACCTAGATTATATATTAAATCCAAAATATCTGGGATGCCATTGTCATTTCCATCTATATTGTATCTTGCATCATCTGCCCATTTATCTGTGCTATCTTGTACACCGTCATAGTCTTTATCACTAAATACAACATTCACATTAGTAGGTATAAAATCTCTGACTCCGTCATTGTCTAGTGCTACTAAGATTTGATTTTGTCCAACTTGTAAGCCACTACTGTTAATTGTGGCAGTAGTGTATATATGTGAGTCTGCTACATAGCGAATATCAGGAGTATTATTGTTTAGTGTCAAGTTTGTGTCTATTATTTGTGCTTTTACATCACTTAAGCTGACATTAAAGTCATTGCCATACTCTACATCTTGAGGCGTTATCGTGACAGTTGCACTTGGTATCATTGCCATTTTAGAGATAACTTCTGCTAACTCTCCTCTACTGATAGTGCTTTGAGGGTCTGCATATTTATTTATCATAAATAAACCAAAGGCATTCGTTATTTGTGCATATTTTAGCATTGCAGCATTACTAAAACTATCTGCATCTGAGAATGTGATATTCATATCTTCAAACATTGCAAGCTTATCTTCAAGATTTAAAGTTTTAACGATGATTTTTGCTATCTCCTCTTTTGTAGGATAGACAATGCTTAAATCACTTCCTATCATATCTATAGCACCGTTTTCTCGTGCATAGGTGTAGTAAGGCATAGACCATGATGGATATGCTTGCATGTAGTAGTTGCTACTTTGTAATTCAATTTTACCCATGCTTTGTGCAGTTCTGAGTATCATCGCCAAAGCCTCCGCCATAGAGGCATTGTCATTTGGTCTAAAAATTCGTTTTGTGTTATCTGTAGGGTCAATTTGACCTGCTACCGCTCCTATGAGTGTTGCAAAAGCTATATCTTTGAAAAAGAGATGGTTTTCATCTACATCACTGTAAAAAGTTTTAATCGTATCCGTATTTAAACTTAAAACAGTTATTTTCTCTTCTCTACTCTCTTTAGCGTCACTTAGTGAAAGGGTAATTGTATGTACTGTTTTATCGCTGTTATTAAATGAACAAAAAAGTCTGTTTGGTACAGAAGGTGGAAAATTTGCGACACCATCATCTGCATCTACGACAGATAAAGTGACACTATCGCCATCTCCATCATAAGTGTCTATATCTAAAATGGCTGTTTGTCCATCTTTGAGTATCATCTGTGTAAGTTGCCCATCTGCTAATCTAGGTGCAGAGTTTGTTTTTTGTATAGCCCAGATAGTTTCACTACCGCTTACTTTGACTCCTTGATTGTTTTCATCTTTGAGTCGAATTACCAGTTTATTTGTAGTTTTACTCATATCTGGCGTCAAGGTAATGCTTAAAGTATTACCGTTTTTAGAGAAGCTACTTCCGCTAAAATCATTGCTTACTATCTCAGGTGTCAAAGCCGTTATATCCTCGCTAAATGTCCATGATTTTACAAATGTTTCTTTTTTGAGTTCGTAGTCTTTTGGGGATTCACTAAGAAAGCCTATGTTCTTAGGAGGAACAATACTAATCACATTTCCACCACCTAATTTATAAAGTTCTTGAATTTCCGAATCGTTTAAGGCTCGGTTGTAGATTCTGAGGTCGTCGATTAGACCTTTATATGTTCTATAACCATATCCCCCATCGTAACCAATAAATAAATCTTCTTTTTTCATATATGCATCATAATCTGATGATTGAGAAAGAATAAGTTTATCATCAGCATATATCTCAATTGAAGTAGGTTTCCTTACCATGACGATATGTACAAATTTTTTGGATGAGAAATCATGTAACACAAAAAAGCTATAGTTTGGATTTAAAGATTGATTATACTGTTGAAAACCAACACTATCCAAATCCCCTGAAATCCAAGCAGAATAGTTATTAAAGGTATGCTTATTTTTACATACAATAGGCACACCTTTATATGATGGTTGACTTATATGTCCCAATTGTTCTAACGGTAATATCCAAAAACTTAATGTTAAATTTCTGTTTAATTCTAAACTTGGCGTATTCAGAACGGAAATATAATCATCAACCCCATCAAAACTACCAGCCTTACCAATCACACCATCAACATAAGTAACTCCACCATGCTCAGTACCATTATTCCCATTACCAGAGTTATCATTCGCATCGCCTTCAAACTCATAATGAGCTACAAGTCCACTATTAAGATTAACTGTTTGTGATTGCTGTCCTAATTTATAAAGCTCTTGTATTTCCGAATCGTTTAATGCTCGGTTGTAGATTCTTAGGTCATCTATTTGACCATTAAAATGTCTACTTGATGAATATATATCCCAACCGATCTTTAATTTGAAATCGTTTGCTTTCGTTCCTAGGGTATAATCAATGCCACTTTCGGCTTCAAATATTCCATCAACATACATTCTTGCTCTTATTCCATCGTAAACTGCTACAATATAATGCCACTCTCCATCCTCTACAGGAGTGGTTGAGTTGGTACCCAATCCTATACCATTTTCCCATTCATAGTTCATACCAAAATGAATAAATGAATCATTATTCACATTTAAGTAATATGCATTATTATCATACCAACCAGCTCCTAATTTGCTTATAATAGCTGAATGAGTATTTGTTCCATTCGTTTTTATCCAAACAGACAACGTAATTGAATCCGTTATATCAAGACTATTGGAATCATTAATACTCATGTAATCATCAACCCCATCAAAACTCCCAGCCTGACCAATTACACCATCAATATAACTAACTCCACCATATTCAGTTCCATTATTCCCATTACCAGAGCTGTCATTTGCATTACCCTCAAACTCATAGTGAGCTACAAGTCCATTATTTAAATCTATTGTGGTATTAGTATCTGTCGTTTGATTTGTATCTGTTGGCATTGTCGTCTGAGTTACAACTTTTTGTACCCAAACACCCTCATTATAATACGGAAGTTTATACGCATAGTACCCTTCTTGAAGCTCTTCATGGTACGCTATAGGTCGTTTTATTTGGTACAGACTAAAAGTGCCAGTTAGTGGAGAGGTAAAGACAAATCCACCCAAGATTTCATCATAAGTAGCATTCATATTTTGGAGTGTTGTATCTTCGAGTCTATAACGAAGTATATAACTCTCATTCAAATCTTTTACACTCATCAGTTCACTAAAATACTCTACATCTTTTGAGACATAAAGAATCATCTTTTCACCTATCGTAGCATTTATTTCTAGGAGTTGGGACTCTTCGTATGAGCCATACTTATCAATGATAGCAACTCGTTCTGTTTCTTTGTCATTGTATGGTTTTATCTGTTGTATGTATGTATTCATGATAAAGTTGAGTTTTTTAGCTATTCCCAACTCTGACATGTATCTTATTTTTTGGATCGTTGATTCAGTGATATTATTATAATCTTCCCAAGCCTGTTGTGCTTCTGCCGATTCTGAGCGTTTATTTGATATATCTTCCCCTAATCTCCATTGTGAAACAAATGAACCTACATAAGGAATAAACTCAGGAATTGCAGTTAAAAGTTCATCATAAGCGGCTTTGAGCGTTTCATCTTCTATAGCAACTTTTGCACCCTCTTTGACTATTCCTGTCACTATATCAGTTAAAAATCCTACAAATAACCCTATAAATTCATTTTTATTTTTTGTAATAGCATCATTTACAAAACTACCGCCTACACCTACCACCAAACCGACCATTTCAGCAGTTGCAGCATCCTCTTGTATCATGCCTTTTAACTGACTATCCATAACAAAAGTAGCTTCGATGAGTGTTTGAAGAAAAAGAAACTTTTTAGACTCCAAAAGCTCTACTGATTTAACTAAAGCTTTTGGTGCTTTTGCTAATATAGTGTCATATTTAGCTAATTTGAGTACAGAGTGAAATGTTTTTAATTTCGGTATAGCTTTCATAGCTTTTGCTGCTGCTCCAACACCAAATATATCAGCTACTGCACCAGCGGAATTGACAGCTGAACCAAATGCAAACCTGACATAATCAAGTTTCTGTAAATCCTCTGCGTTTTGAATACTGGTAAAATATTTTGCAGCATTCGTTTTGCCTATGTCAGCTATAGCTTGCGTTTTTACTTTTAAAGCCTCACCTAAAGTCCCAAAATCTTTGTTTCCGAAGTTTATCCCTATTTTTGAGATAGAGTATCTTAACTGTGTGAGTTCCTCTTTGCTTAGTTTTGAGCTGTCAAATTTATTGGTACTAACTGCTTTTTGATAATTTCTATTTTCATTTATAAGTGCTTCAATTAATAACAACTCTTCTTCTGAAAAAGTGATACTTACTGTTCCGTCATCTTGGATTAGATTTGCATAATGTTCTATGTCAAGATTAGAATAAAATATATTTTGATAGTTTACACTTGAATGATCATTAGAACTACAAATCCTATCAGTTTCATGTTTTGGTGGAATAAGTGGTATTTTACATTCAAACCAAGTTTCACTTAAAGAACCATCCTCATCATAAAGTATTGGAATGCCTGTATGCATATAAAATTTTGTATCGCCAGGTACTAGTTGATTTTGAGTATTTGCAACAATATCATTATTATTTACTATTCTAAAATAATTTATAGGCATTTCAGCAGTAGAGCTGAAATCATATCTGTTATTAAATGAGGAGTCACTCACAACAGGTGAACCGAAAGTATAGAGCAGTATTTGTTCTCTACTTATCCCTCTTTCTCTTAATGATGCAGCATAAAGAGTTGCTATCGCACCACCTAAGCTATGACCTGTTAATACATATATAGTTTCTTTATCAGGGTTGTAAATTTTTTTATGTAAACTTTGTGAATCTCTAAAAAATGTTAATGTTTCCCCATCTTCCACTAATTTTAAAATATTATTAAAACCTTTATGAACCCTTACTTTATTATTTTGAGTAAATTTATCAAATTCAAAATTTGCATCAGTTAGTATATCATTAGAACCTTGCGTGCCTCTAAACGATATAATAACTAACTCTTTCGTTACTCCATCTACGACAACATCTTTATTGAGAAGTAGCATATATGCATTATCATCTGGAAAACCAGCATGTTTTAATGTATGTTGTTTATACCAAGAGGTAAATCCATTCTCAGTAGCAAAATTTTTAAACTCTGCTAAACTCTCATCGTTTAAATCATTATACGCATAAACACTCAAGTTAGCTAAAAATAAAGCCAATTTTTCATTAATATGACCTTTGTTTAATTCACTTTTAAAATCACTATCTTTTAAACCTAAATTGTATAAATTATACTGAGCACTTAAATTTGTGTTAAATGCGAATAGAAGTAAAATACTTATAACTATTTTCATAACTTTCATCTCTTTTCCTTTTTCCTAAAACACAGGTGCCGCAGGTGGCATCTCAATGTTAGTGTCTGTTGGTTGGATTGGTCTGTCGACTATAAATAATCTTTTCATTGTTTGTTTTCCTTTAAAATCGATTCTGATACTTTGAGTATTTTTTCTAAACCGTATCGCACTGCTGTTTCTATGATTGCCAAGTTTACACCTTCATAGTCATGTGCGATATATGTCCGTACATCGTACAACCCTTTTAAATCCTCTTTTTCATACAAATCAAGATAATGACTTTTTTCTTTTTTGAGTTTATCAACTTGTTCTGCTATGGATATGAGATGCATTAAAATTGCTGGTCTATATATTTGTATATCTTCTAATGCTTTTACTATTTTTCCATCATTTTCATTGATAATATTTTGAATAAATCCTATCTTCTCAACTATGATTTTAATTCTGTTCAATGATTTAGACATAAATTGCCTTTTGTATAATTTCCTCTTTTATACTTTTACTCAAGCCTGACAAAGAGGTAAAATCAATCTGTTTATGAAAAAAAGTTGCAAGTTCCTCTTGTATCTCCAAAGTTTTTGAGACAGCTCTAAAACCTCTATATTTTTCAAGAAATGTATCATTAACATCATAAAGTATATCTATATCACTTGCTAGATTTTGATTGTCGTCTGCATACGAACCAAAAAGTGCAAGTATATTAAAACCATCATTTTTATATTTCTCTTTAAAAGCATGTAAATCTTCTAAGAGATTTTGTTTTGTGACTATGTTCATGTAGCGTTCCTTTTTTTTTCTAAAATATAGGTGTCGCAGGTGGCATCTCAATGTTAGTGTCTGTTGGCTGGATTGGTCTGTAGTCATCTACATTTTGAACGGTTATATCGTAGCTCATAAATGTAGTATTTACATTTATAGGTTGTGTTTGTTGTACTACAGAGCCATTGGCATTGAGTACTTTTATGATGACATTTTTATTTGTATAGTCATTTGATATTGAAAATATCTCTGTTATATTTTTAGAGTTGAGTTTACCATTAAAAAAAGTCACATTAGCATTTGTTGAAGCATTGCTTTGTGCGATGTTTAGATTTGAGTATGCCACTAGAGTATAATAGACTCCATTTACCATGACTGTAAGTTGTGAATTTTGTGTATCCCCGTCTTTGCCCCATGCTCTGTAGTCATAGCTCGTGGAGACAGGAGATTGTGTCATATCTATAGAACAACTACTGTTTCCACGAATCCAAAATCCATCTCCTGCATTAATATTGCTTGTAAGTGGAGAGATAAGAGAGGTGTTGTAGTCTATATTTTGCCCATTTGCGATATGTAATTGCCATTGAGGAGAAAAAGATTCATGATATGTCCATACAAAGTCAACACAACCGTCAAACTTGGAAACACTAATATCTTGTATAGCTCCTAAAAGCTGCCAACCTTTTATAATATCTATTTCTTCTGCAACTACGGTAGTAGTCGATGAAAGAGTTATATTGCAACTCGCATTTCCTTTTACCCAGAAACCTTCTCCTGGTTTGATGGATGTTATTTGTGGATACCCATGATTTTCACTACTGTTTTGAATATGCAGTTGCCATTGTGGGGTTGCCGCATTTGTAGTGTCATACTTCCAGATGTAGTTCACACAACTATTATCAAACTCTGTTACATTTATATCATTCTTAGCACCTAGAAGTTGCCAACCATTTAAGATATCGATTGTTTGAGCAGAAAGTAAAGTTGAGAGAAGTAGCGTTGAAGTAAAGAGCAGTTTTGTGTATTGGAATAAATCTTTTGATAAGAGCATTTGTAACCTCCAAATGTTGTTGTTTTTTACTTGTTTTAAAATAACTTTAAAAAAATATTTTAAATTCTAACATAATATACTTTATAAAATTTAAAAAGCATCTTTTAATGTTCAAAAATGCTTGTTAACTCTGTTTCTTGTTTCATTTAAAATATTGCCATATGTTGTATTATAAAAATTAATTATTTTTTTTAAATCATCAAATGATGTTAAATTAATAACTTCAAAGACTATTTTGTACAGTTGTAACTAAAAGAAGAAAAATTAGGTTCTCTCCTAAATACCCCTTAAAGCCCTATTTTTTTAAAAATCTTAAAATTTGTGTTCAGGTTGCCTTCATTTTATTAATTAAATATTAAATAAAAAAATTAATTTAAAATTTAAGAAAATTTAATTAAAATACTATTGACATTTTAAAAAAAATTGTTCTAAATAAAATATTTTCACAAAATAAGCCATAAAAATAGGGATTTAATCAATATTTTAAAATAAAATCGTTGTTTAAAACTAATTTATTTATTTAAGTTTAAGTCATCTATGCGAGGATACATTACACTAGTCGTTGCCAAATTTATGGGATTTTAGAGGTGTTTTGGAGGGAGTAGTTCTTTTCTTGCTTTGATAAGGGATTTTATTGATTGGTCTTGATTGTATCCATTAGAACACAATTTGAAGGGTGTCGCTTCGTCGTTCCTTTGCTATAACGCAACGGTTATCCCGTGCATGGCAACGCCTTCGCTACTTTTGGAGCTGTTTTTTAGGTGCAAAAGTTTTTGAGTTTTTAAAGCTCAATCCCACACTATAAGAAAAATGTTTTTATATTGCTTTTGAAAACAAGCTAAAATTCATAGCTAGGAGGCTCTACAACTGTTTTTATTTCTTAATTGGTAGTTTGGGTCTATTTTGTTGTGATTTTTGCACCTATGGCAGTTATTAGCTCTGTAGTAGTTTATAGTGCGTTAAAAATTTAAAATAAATCTTGAAAAATTATTTTTCTTCACTGATGTACTATTTGAGAAAATTTAAAAAAAAATCTCTTAATTTACTCTTGTAATGTATTTTTTTACAGATAAAAAATTTTTTTATTTTTCAAAGCTGAATTCTACGCTATAAAAAAAGAGGAATTTTTTAGTTTTTTTCTTGCTGTTTTCTTGAGGTGTTTTTGCGTCTAAAAAAGAAGCCTTTTTTGTCAGAAAAATTTTGTGCGTCCTTCCTTTACTTGATACTAAAGAAATAACTTCGATTTTAAAATCTTTATTTTCTTTTTAAAAAATCCCTATTTTATTGGCTTTTATTGATGTTTTATTGATGTTTTATTGAATATTATTGTAAGTAGAAATCAAGCTTATCTTAGTTAGCATTTTAAAAGTCTTTCTGAGGGACAAATACAACTAAAAATAAGCGAGATTTAAAAAAGATGACAGACAAAAAAACAACTATGCAAAGGTATAAAAATATACAAAGGCATAACTATGTCTAGTGAAATTATAGACGAAACAATATTAAGTGAACTTAAATTTGAAAAGCACAAGACCATGACAAACGACATAGTTTTAAAGCTCGATACTTGCGGTTTTAAAAAAGAATCTGATAAAGTTTCTGGTTGTGCTTCTTATTTGCTATTTTCTAAGCAAAAAAACATAAACACTTCTGCTACTCGCTTACAACTTAAAAAAGCTAATTTTTGTAAATTTAGATTTTGTAACATGTGTAATTGGAGACGCTCTATTGCTGTTGCTAGGAAGCTTTTGGAAAGTTTAGAATTTTTAGAACATCAAACAAAAATTTCTTATTTGTTTCTTACTCTTACAATTAAAAATGCTCTGACACAAGATTTAAAAGAAACAGTAATACATTTAAATAAAAGTTTTAAAAGGATGAGTGAAACTAAACTTTATGAAAATGCTGTTTTAGGCTCTTTTAAAACTTTGGAAATTCTAGGAGACAACACAAAAGATGGAGAAGTGCATCCACATTTCCATATTTTGCTTATTGTAAAAAGAAATTATTTTACAAGTAAAGACTACATAAAACATGACACTTGGGTGCAGATGTGGCAAGATGCTCTAAGAGTAGATTACGCTCCTGTTGTTCATGTTCAAAAAGTCAGAACAATAGAGCTAAACAAAGATAAAAATTTGACTGCTTTACAAAGTGCTGTTTTTGAGGTTGCTAAATATACACTTAAACACACCGAACTTACTCGTAAAAATTGTATTGATTTTACGCATATAATAAATCAAACGAAAAACATGCGTTTTTATAGTGCAGGTGGCTTTTTAAAAGATATGCTTGATTTTATAAAAACAGATGCGGATTTAATCAATTTAAAATTAGAAAAAAATTTGCTTTGGGAAGAAATAGAAGAACTTTTATACAATTGGAGAGAAGGAAATTATTTTTTAAAAAAATAGTTTTCTTCCTAGTAAAAGCTTTTTATTTATTTCATCTCAAATAGGTATTAGTAATCTCTTGTCTAGTATGTCCCATAGACTCACTCACTTTTTGTTTAGAAACACCTTTTTCAAGTTGACTCTGAGCATAGGAGTGTCTTATCCCATGTGTGCCATTGTACTTTTGTTTTGTACTCTCAATTGCTTTTTTGAGTTGGTCTCTATAAGTATTGATAGAAAGCTCGTACCTTCCATTGATAGAGTGTTCTTTGATTTTGGCAATAAGTTCTAAAGAGAGTTCTTTTTGACTCCACATTCCCCCTTTTTCCTGATAGTTAAGGGTGTTTGCATCAATTTGTTTCTCAATATTAATATGAGTTGCTGCTTTTAATCGAAGTCCATAATCTCGTTGCAACTCAAAAGCTATTTGGCTTTTATCTGGCAATTTTACTTGGTCTAATTTCTTATAGGCTCTTGTTTTTAATTCGTTTTCTCGTAGTGCTTGTTTAAACTCTACTCGCAACTCTTTTACTTCTGTTTGGTTGATGCTAAGATGTTCATGTACTTTATTGATTTCAGAGAGATAGTTACTTGCAGTATCATAAGTTATATTTTTATCAAGTATCCATTGGCG
>CAMCYC010000063.1 GCA_945883795.1 Sulfurimonas crateris
CTTTTTACCTGATTTACTGACTACAACTTTATTTCCTCCGAGGAGATATACAAACCCTCTATTTTTCGTTAAATATATTTTTATGAAGAACCAATTTATAACTCCCCAATCAAGTGTACTATGAAAAAATCTTATCATTGTTCTATAACTTCCACCTTTTTTACTCCATCTACTTAAACCTAACATTGTAATACATCCTCTCATTGAGAGCAACCCTTCAATGATTATTTGAAGTTGCTTTTGTTCTTTTGGTTTTATTATGGGGAATATACAATTGAGTAATGTTATAATTTCTGACATGGGATACTTCTTTGTTTTATTTGGATTTAAAGTATATCAGTTATCCCATGCTTTTTGTACTATTTTTGGCAAAGGTATTGGAAAGTATATGATATTTTTAAATGATTGTAAAATTTAGATTTTTGGTAAATAATGAGAAGTTACATTAAAACTTCTCTCTTATAACCGATTCTCAATCTCTTTATTGAGAATCTTTCTAAAAAATCAAAATTCCTCAAAAATTTTCTAATCTGTCCGATATATGTTTCACTTAAGGAGCTTATTATGAATACCTCATACAGTTTAGATGCTTACAGAGCACACGATTTAAATATAGCCATGAAAACTTCGAGTGGTGATGTGATTAAAATGGATTTCTCAAATGAACAGTCACTTTCTATGAGTAGTAGTAAAACTGAAAAAAATTCGTCTGCTTCATTGTCATTTTCTTCCATGGCATCTTTTAATTTTTCTATGGATTCAAACGGGATAGATGAACAGGATAAAAAAGAGATAAAGGCGTTTATGAAAGTTGCACAGCCATTTATCGATAAGTTTCTAAAAGAGCTTGATGATGGCTCGCAAGAATCCCCTATGAGTAAAATTGCTAAACAAGTAGCAGATGTATTTCAACCAATCAATGACAAAGCAACGAATCAGACAAATAAAGCAAACGAAGAACATCCTCAGAAAAATGAAAATATTCATAATTTTGCAAAAAATTCAATTGTACAAATGTTTGATAACGCAGCAAAACAGATAAAAAGTATCGACCAAATTTTTGCTGATGCACAAAAATTATTAGAAAAAACACTCCATGAATTTGATAAAATTAATAAAGAGGATAAAAGTATTTATGCTTAAGGAATCTATTTATAGGTTATATTCTTCCCATAAAAATTAAAATCTAATTCTTGTGATTCCTCTTTATACAAAAGAGGACTGTCTAAATCTATATATTTTATAACATCTTTATATGCAATTGCAAGATGCAAAGCGATATTGATTGAAATTGGACCTTCAAGCATTGAGCCTAACATGCATTGAATATTTTGACTTTTACAGTATTCCAGAATCTCAATTGCTTTGAGCACTCCGCCACATTTCATAAGCTTTATGTTTATCATGTTTGCACTTTTTGTTTCTATCACTTTTTTTGCATCTTCGAGATTAAAAACTGCTTCATCTGCTAAAATAGGGATATTTGAATATTCTGTTATAGTTTTTAAACCCTCCAAGTCACTTGCCATGACAGGTTGTTCTATAAGTTCGATGAGATAACCTTGCATGGCATCAATAAAATGTAAACATCCTGTAACATCCCAAGCCTGATTTGCATCTACAAGAATTTTTGCAGTTGGAAGTGCTTTTGCGATAGCTTGTATCACTTCAATTGCATGGTTTATATCACTTCCGAGTTTTACTTTTAAAATATCCATCCCATTTTGAGATGCTTTTTTTGCATCTTCAACCATTACATCTTTTGAGTTAAGACTAATTGTTACATCTGTTTGTAAATCTATCATCTCATTGGCACCAAAATATTTGAATAACGGTATATTTTCAGATTGTGCTATCAAAGATAAAAGTGCCATATCCAAAGAGGCTTTTGCACTATGACCAATCAAACATATAGCGTCTGTATTGTCTTTTTTCTCATGTAAAAGTTCAAGTGCATTTGTTGGTATTTGATTGTGTAAAATTGTGATAATACTCGCTATTGAGTGTAAAATCTCCTCTATTCCCTCTCCTGTTATCGCCTTAGTAGCAGGAGCTTCTCCCACTCCGACTAAGCCATTTTTACATGTAATGATTACTCTTACAAACTCTATATTTTCTACCCGTCTAAGGGCTGTAACAAAAGGTGTTTTAAGAGGAATATATTTTATCTCTGTTTGAATATTTATTATTTTCATTTTGCCAAACTCACTAAAATATTTCCAACAACAAGACCACCAAAAGTGCCTATAATATATCCCATAATTGCCATCAAAACCCCTACACTCACAAGTGATTTATTATAAGTTGCCGCAAGAATTGGAGCTGAGGCAACACCGCCGATATTTGCTAAAGAGGCAACTGCAATAGAGAACAAATCAAGCTTCAATATTTTTGCACCAAAAACCATCAGCATGGCATGTATCAGTAAAATCATAAAACCTGCGCCAACATAAATGCCCACTGCACTAAAACTCTCAAACACTGCTTTTGAACCAATGAGTGCGATAAGAATATAGAGCATAGTTGTAGCCACTTCACTTGAACCATTCATGCTTTTTAGCTTTGTAAAAGAACCTAAAACTCCAAAAATGGTTGCCAATACAACAACTGTAGTTGTATTATTTAAAAAGTTTATATATTCCGCCACCATCTGTGAAATAAGAGAAACACCAATCGCAAAAGAGATTAAAAGCCAATATCTTTTTGTTCCAATAGTACATGCACATCCAATTTGTGACAAAAGTGTTTGTGTATTTTTAGCACCGACAAATTTATTAAAAACAGGAGCAAAAGGGACTAAAAATAAAAGAAACATAACCCATAAAGTGTAATTAAAACTATCCACAATAAGCACATAACCATACGCCTCTTGAGTTACTCCAAGAGCTGAACCCACCGCTATCATGTTAGCAGTTCCGCCCATCCAACTCCCAGCAAGTGCGCCAAAAGCAACTGCCGTGTCATGATTAAAACTAAATACAATAGATACAATAATAAAAGCAATAGCAATTGAAAAAACAGCCAAAATATAAGCAAGAACCAAAGATTTACCAAGCTTAAAAAAATGGGAAAAATCAGTTTGTAAAAGCATCAAAAAAAGCATAGCAGGAAGTAGATTTGTTTTACTAAGCGAGTAAATATTATTAATTGCATCATTAGAAGCAAAAACTCCAATACTTGCCAAAAACATACTAAAAGCATATATCATCACAACTGCTGGAATAAATTTAAAGATTTTTAAATTTGTCTTTGTTTCCAACTGATGAAAGCTTGTAGCAATAAAAGCTAAAATAAAAAGGTATATTAAAGAGGAACTAATCATAGAAACAATTCTATCATATTTAGAAGCTTTTAATTGCAAAGTAGCTATATTGTTTGCATTCAAAAATAGGAAAATATTTTGGCAAAACAGTACATTATTTTAGATACAGAAACAACAGGAACAGGTGAACTTGATAGAGTTATTCAGCTAGGTTACATAGTTTTAGGGGCAAAAATCATAGAAGTACACAATGAATTTTGTTCATCTCAAGAACCTATAAGTTTTGGTGCTATGGAAATTCATGGAATTACTCCAGATTTAATTGAAGGCAAACCTACATGTCAAGAAACAATTGCCTATAAAAGACTCTTAGAACTGAATACGCAAGATAACTACATGATTATCCATAATGCCCCTTTTGATTTGGATATGCTTCACAAAGAGGGTTTTAATGTTCAAATGCAAGTGATAGATACACTGAGAGTTGCTAAACACATTTTTACCGATGAAGAGGCTCATAGACTCCAGTATTTTCGTTATAAAATGGGACTATATAAAGAGGAACAAAAAGAAGCAGAAGCTTTAAATATTGTCATTAAAGCACATGATGCAATAGGCGATGTTTTAGTCTTAAAACTCTTTCTCTCAAAACTCAAAGAAGCAGTACAACAACGGTTTCCAAATGAAAATCCTGTCGATAAAATGGTCGATTTAACAAATACTCCCGTGATTATCGAATCGTTTAAATTTGGAAAATATAAAGGGAAAACTTTAAAAGAGGTTGCTGTAAGTGATGCACCGTATTTGAGATGGATGCTAAAATCTATGGAAAATCTTGATGAAGATATGCGATATTCTCTTAATCTTGTGTTAGGTTTATAAAACCTAACCTTTTGTTGTATGGACAAAAACACCATTAAAATTTTCTGGTGGAAACTCAATATAATGTTCACACCGTTCTATATACATCGCATAAACTTTTGTGTTACTCTTATTTTCCCATCCATTTACCTCTTTAAATATCTCTAAAGCTTCCGTAAATCTGGCTGTTTTATAAAGGTCGATAGCTTCATGATAAAGATGAAGTTCTTTGAATAGTTCCGCTTTACTTGAATAAAAAAGTGGTTCTAATCCTTCTATATCAAAATCATGTACTTGCCAAATTTCAAGAGGTTCAAGCTTTCCTTTTACCGTGACCAAATCTAAAAAGCGAAATATATATTTTTCTGTGAGCATATTTTTTGTAAAGTTTGAGATATTAAGCTTTGAATTATAATATTTACATAAAGATTCTAGCCTTGCACCTACATTTATCGGGTCACCAATTGCAGTATAATCAGAGCGTTTTGTAGAACCCATCTCACCAACAACAGCAATACCGCTATTGAGTCCTATTCCAATATCCACAATTGGAACATGATTTGCATCTGCCATTTTTGTAACATTTACAAATTCTGGATTTTGTCTGAGCTTTTCATTTAATTGCTTTAAATGGTGTAACTGTCTTAAACTTGCTGTTACGGCTCTATCGGCATGATTTTTTACATTAAGTGGTGCATTCCAATATGCCATAATTGCATCTCCAATATATTTGTCAACAGTTCCATTTTCTTGAATTATTATCTCTGTCATGGGTTCCATAATTTCATTCATAAATTTAATTAAAGATTTTGCATTTCCCATAGCTTCGGAAATATTAGTAAAACCCCGAACATCAGAAAAAAATACAGTAATTTCCCTCTCTGCACCATCAAGCGTATTCGAATCAGGATGTCTAAGAATATCTTCCATAACACTTGCACTTACTTTACTTGCAAATTTTCCCTTAATCATATTTTTTTGGCGTGTTTCAAACATATAATTGACTGCTAAAATACCAATCAGCGAAAAAACAATTGAAAAAAGTGGAAAAAGTGAATTGATAATAATATGTTCCACAAAAAGAAGATGATAATAGCCATACATGAGTACAAAAAATGTGACTGGATACATAACAAGAAGTATCAGTAAAGAAAATCTTGAATAAACAAAGATAATCATAAAAGAGATAATAACAATAGTTCCTATGTCTGCTAACTCCATCCAAGATGGTTTTTGAAGCATATCATTCTGTAAAAGATTATCAATCATATTGGCATGGAGTTCAACTCCAGGAATAATACTATCCATAGGAGTAGAACGAAGGTCCATAAGCCCATAAGCAGAGGTTCCAATCAATATAAATTTCCCTGCCAAACTTTCTTTATCTACAGTATTATTATAAACATCTACAGCAGAGATATATTTATAGCTTTTTGCAGGACCTCTAAAATTAAGATACAACCTTCCAAATCTATCAGTTTTGATTTTTTGCTCACCAAGTTCAATATTTTCTACACCAGCATCACTGTAATTTATAATCACTTTTTTGGAATCTACTACTATACGGTACATCTCAAAAGCAAGTGCGGAATACACTTGGTCATCGTATTTTATACACATAGGAACACTTCGTATAACTCCTGTTGCATCTGGAATATTATTCATGTAACCACTTGAATACGCATTTTCTTGAATCATTTCTATATTTGTTAAAACTCCATGTGCTAGAGGTAAAAATTCTCTATCAGGTTTATTTTTTTCTATAAAAATGGCAGGTACTTGGGGTCCATCAGTTGTATTGTTTGCATCAAAATCAAATACATATCCAAGAATAGTTGGTGTATTTGCAATCACATCGCCAAGAATAGCATCATAATTTGGAAGATTTTCTTTCTTTAATCCCCATTTTTTCGCAAATTTATCAGGAGAAGTTTTATCTGCCTCTGCAAAAACAATATCCAGTCCAATAATTCCAACACCATAATTATTAAGGTTTATTAAAATTTGAGCAAATTTATCCCTTTCCCATGGCCACTGCCCCAATTCTTTAATACTTTTTTCATCTAAATCAACAATAATTATATCATCACTCGTTTTCTCAGGACCACGAAATTGAAAGTACAAGTCCCTAATTCTGTCGTCCAAAGACTGAAAATAAGTTGGTATAAATAAATATGCACCTGAGAGCAAAATAGTAATAAATAAAAATAGAAAAAGAAGAACCCTATATTTACCTTTCATAAGTTAGAACCTTTTTTGAAATATCAACTAAATGCAATGAAAAAGAATAATGCAATTAATCCAGAAATTAACGCATAAGGAAGTTGTGTATTAACATGCTCTATCACATCACAATCACTTGCCATGGAGGAGATAATTGTTGTGTCCGAAATTGGGGAGCAATGGTCACCAAAAACACCACCTGAAATTACAGCACCAATAGCAAGTGCAATATTTGCATCTAAGCCAACAGCCATAGGAACTGCAACTGGTATCATAATACTAAAAGTTCCCCAACTTGTCCCTGTTGCAAAGGATATAACAGAACTGAGTAAAAATATCGCTCCTGCTAAAAAATGAACATTCAAATTGTCACTTGCCAAAGAAGCCAAATAAAGCCCAGTTTTTAAGTCTGTAGTAACTTTACCAATAGAAAATGCAAAAAGTAAAATAAGTGCTATTGGAATAAATTTGAGAGCCCCTTTAAAAGCAACAGATGTCCATGTCATAACACGCATATTTTTTGTTCCTACAAAATAAAAAAACATAAAAACCATTGTACTCACCATGGTATAAAAAATGGAACTCGAACCACTCCCTTTTAAAATATTACCATCTCCTGTGATGTATAAAAATACAAAAACCATCAAAACCATCAATACAATTGGTAAAATCATATAGTATTTATTTGCTTGTCTCACCGTTTGTTTATCATGCAAAAATGGGTTATATGTGCTATGTTTCATGGGTCCTATATCGATGTTAAACCATATAAATAAAAAAGTAACACCCAAAGCACTCATGGCATAAAAGTTATACAAAACAGCATCTATTAAAATGTCTATGCTATCTCCTTGTATCATCCCCTCTGTAATTTGAGTAGAGATAAGCCCAAGTAAAAGCGCTCCCCATCCATTTAAAACAATCAGTGAACTTACAGGTGCTGATGTGGAATCACAGACCAAAGCGAGTTTGGCATGAGGGATTTTATAATGGTCACACAAAGGTTTTCCCACCGCTCCTGCAATTAAAGAAGTGATGGAAGATTCAACAAAAATAACAATACCAACGACATAACTGAGTAAAAGTGCAGAGCGAGGAGAAGTTACCAAAGATTTTTGATTTTGGACAAAATGGACAAACCCATAAATACCACCAGATTTTTCAATCAAAGCAATAATACTTCCAACCAAAATAGCAAAACCTAAAGTTTTAAGTATCCAAGGCTCTAAAAGAAGTGACATAAAAAGCTCAATAATAGCTTCAAACGAGGAGACAAAACCAAAATCATGGAGAACGAAAACGCCTAAAATCGTTCCGCTAAGAAGCGATAAAAGGACATTTTTTGAATAAAGGGCTAAGAATATTGCCAGTATAGGCGGTAGGAGAGAAAGGGCTGAGAGTTCTATGGAAAAATCCTTAAAACTCTATTGACAAAAGAACTAAACCACTTCTTCCAAACTTCTCTTTATAAAGGTCACACTCTTTTTCTTGAACCTCTTTAAATCCTAGTTTTTTATAAAACAAAAGTGTTTCTAATGAGCCAATTTCTACAATCGCTTGTGCTATTCTATAACCTTTAAGTCTAGCTGTAAGCAAACTTTTTTGCATCAGTGCTTTTAAAACGCCAACATCCACAAACCCTTCAAGTTCTTCAAGAAAATCAAACATTAATACTCTCGTATTAATATTAAAATCACACTGATATAAAACTTCCAAACTCTGTTCTAAATCTTCACTACAACCAACTTCCATTAAAGCATCTTCAAAAGCTTTCTTTGTAGCAATTCTAGGCTCATAACTACAAAGTGTACCTACACTTTGCCCATCAAGGTCAGCAATTAAAAAATTTTCATAATGGCAATGATTTTTTGCAACTGTTTGCGTTAAAGCTTCTAAACATTGTAATATCTTTTTATCATCATTACTTTCAAAAATCAAATCAAACAAACCAGACTTTTTTCCTGCTCTGCTACTTTGTAATATCATTTGTGCTAAAAATGGAGCATCTTTAACATCAGCCTTTCTTATTTTTAAACTCATAATTTCTTCTTTATTTTAATTAAATTCATATCAGAGTAATAGTACCATACTTTATGATAAAAAGATTCTTAATTTTAATAACTCTTCACACTTTCTTGTTTGCCTCCCAACAGATTATTTTGGTAGTAGGTGATGATTTTAATACTTCTCATGCATTCTTGGAGTGTTATGAAGATGATAAAAAGATGTTTAAAACCATCAAAGTAAACATCGGTAAAAATGGCTTAGGCTGGGGAATTGGGGAGATAAATCTCACGAAAAAAAGTACCGAACCGTTTAAAAAAGAGGGAGATAAAAAAGCACCTGCTGGTGTTTTTAAACTCACAAATATCTTTGGATATAAGGTAAAAAGAAATTTACATCTTCCTTATCTTTTTGCATCCAAAACACTCATTTGTGTTGATGATGACGATTCAACCAACTATAACCAGATTATTGAGATGCAAGAAAATAAACCAAAAAGCTTTGAATACCTAAAAAGAGATGATAATCAATATGAATTGGGAGTTGTTGTTGCACATAATGAAGCTGGAATCAAAGAAAAAGGTTCTTGTATTTTTATCCATGTTGAAAAATTTGAAAATGCTCCAACTGTGGGATGCACTTCTATGAAACTCAAAGAGTTAGAACAAATAGTAAATTGGCTTGATACAACCAAAAAACCTCTTTTGATACAAATTTCAAAATCATCAAGTGAGGAGATTTTAAAACTTTTTCCACAACTTAAGAGTTCAACACTTTTGCACTAACCAAATTCGATTGGGTCCATGTCAACCTCAGCCAATGAGACTTTACATGAGGCAATTGCTTTTATTAAATCGGTACTTTTATCACTTCTGAGCAAAATTTCAAATCGGTATTTATTGGCTACTCGTTCAATGCCACATTTTCCAAAACCAACGATTTGTATATTTAGAATTTTACTCAAGGCAATTTGCATCTTTTGCATCTCTTCTTGTGCTTTTAAACCATTTGCATGGGAGAATAAAATACGACATAATTTTTTGTAAGGGGGATAAAGACCTTCTCTATAAATTTTTTCCTCTTGAAGAAACCCGTCATAATCATTTATATATCTTTTAAAAAACTCTTCATTAAAACTCTGCACCAAAACTTTAGCATTTTTCTTTCGCCCACTTCTTCCTGCTACTTGAATCAATGACGACAACGCTTTTTCTCTGGCTCGATAATCACTCATGTAAAGCATATTATCCATCCCCAAAACAACTGCCAAAGTCACACCATGATAATCATGCCCTTTAGAGAGCATTTGCGTTCCCACAAGAATATCTATCTCTTCATCATTAAACCGCTTCAATGCTTTTTTGAGTTTAGTTTCCGTAGTTATCACATCTCTATCAAACTGTTCAATTCTTGCATCTGGTAACGCTTCAGTAATATTTTTTACAGCCTCAGCAGTTCCAATACGAGAACTTGTCAAATTTCCACTTCTACATTCAGAGCAAACTTGAGGAATAGCTTGAGTAAAATTACAATAATGGCATTTGAGTGCATGAGAGCGATGATGAATACTCATCCCAATACTACAAAAAACACACTCATAAGTATGACCACAATCACCACAAATAAGATATTTAAAATTTCCACGAGTTGGTAAAAAAACTATTGCCTGTTCTTTTGCTTTGAGTGTAACTTGTAAATTATTTAAAATCAAAGGGGAAAAATTTTCAATACTTTTTTCATAAATAAACTCTTTGTGAGAACTAAAATGTCCCCCTTTTAGTCTTACATGAGGAAATTTTGTAAATGTGGTTAAAGAGGGAGTAGCACTTCCTAGCACAACAGGTACATCATAAACTTTTCCCATATAAATTGCTATATCTCGTGCATTATATCGAGGACGAGAAGCAGATTTATAACTATCATCATGCTCTTCATCAACCACAATCAAACCTAAATTTTGAATTGGCAAAAACAAAGCAGAACGAGGACCTGCAATAATAGAAGCACTTCCATCATAAATTTTTTCAAGCGATTTTCTTTTTTGCAAAGGTGTAAGTTTAGAATGCCACATGACAACTTTCTCACCAAAATGCTCTTCTAATCGTTTGCTCATTTGTGGAGTTAATGAAATTTCAGGCATCAAAAAAATAGCACGATTTCCATGCTCTATTATCTGCTCAAAATATTTCATGTATATTTCAGTTTTACCACTTCCTGTGTCACCAAAAAGAAGTGAGGTTTTGTGTTGTTTTAAAAAAGAGAGTGCTTCATTTTGCTTACGAGACAAATGAATATTACTTGAAAGTGATACTTTAACTTCACCTAAAATTATCTGCGAACTTCCAAATGGCACCATGAACCCAAGTGCTTCACCTAAAGAGGAAAAATAATAAGTTGCTATAAATTTTGCGACACTGATTTGATGCGTTGCATATATAAAAGAAGTGATTTCTAAAATCTCGTTTGTTTTAAATTCTGGCTCTTTGCATGTAGCAATAATAACACCTTCTAAAAGCCTATTTCG
>CAMCYC010000064.1 GCA_945883795.1 Sulfurimonas crateris
CAACTGCATCAAAATCAAATTTTGCAACTTCTTTCTTTTCTATCATTTGAACTGCTTCAAGAATATTTTTTAATCTTTGTGCATAAGTGTAATTTTGTGAAGTTATCTTAAAACTTTTTTCTACCATGGTATCTCTTTTGGCATGATGAGCCAAATAATATTGTATCTCATTTGCACATGCTTGGATACTATCATATATAACAATCTCATTTGTACTAAAAATTTTATCAAGATTTTTTGCATCTTCTGTAACCAAAAATCCACCGCTTCCTGTAACTTCAAAGACTCGAGCTTTTATCTGATTTTCACCACTACTATTTGCAAAATTAAGACTAATTATAGAATCATTAAATATTTTTGGAATATCTTCTGCATCGATTGCCCCATTTTCCCAACCATAACCAAAACATACTACTTCAATCCCCAATGCCCTAAGCTCGGCAACTTTTGCTTTTCTATCTCCATGAGAGGCTCCTATAAAAGTAACCTCATATTTACAATCTTTTGCTTTTTTTGGTTGTTTGAGCCACTGAATGGGAACACCCCAACCACTTAAATAAGCGTTTGCATTTTGAGCTTTGTATTGTGGCAAAAACTCCTCATAAGTGGTCACCATCAAATCAAAATGGGGAGCAAAAAATTTGCTATGTTCTTTATATTTCCAACTATCATCACTACACCAATTAATAGTTTTAGAGGCAAAATTTGCTCGTAAATAATCCCAAGTCTCAATCCAAATTTCATATAAAAATTGCACAGAAAAAATAATATCAGGTTGCTCTTTTTTTACAGTTTCTATCAAAGCCAAATTGAGTTCTTTAAAATCTTTATATAAAGTTTTATCCCAACTATCAAAAAAAACAACCTCACCACCAAGCGATTTTAATGCAGGAACAAACGAAAAATATTCTGTATTTATCCCTCGCTCTTTTTTACCATATTGATATTTTCCAAAGACACAGAGGATTTTCATATCGAAGTTTCAATTATTTCTAGAAATTTATTTATACTCATAATATTCATGCCACAATCATAAAATTGATTGTCATCCGTTATTAAAACTTTACAACCATTTTCTTTAGCACATAAACATTGTAAGACATCTTCTAAATCTAAGTGCTTTTCTAAAGATATTTCAATTCCCCTATGAAGCACATCATTTCCAAAAGCTGATATTATCCATCTTTTTTGTATAACTTTAAAAAATTCCAAAGTTTTTTGTTTGTCTTTTGAAATATAAAATATCGTGCTGAGCATATCCTCACTCACCACTATTTGGTAATTATTCAAAATAAGTTTTTTAATTAAAATATTTGCTGATTGATGATTTTGTCTTTGCACATCTATTATATCAACAACAATATTTGTATCAAGAAAAATATTTTTATTCAACATATTTTGAAGCATGTAACGCTCTCATCTCTTTTGTAGTCATGTTACTAAAATCACCATCAAATATTCCAACAAAATGCATCATTTCATCGGGCTCTATTTGTTTCTCTTTTGAAATTTTTTCATCCAAAAAAGATTGAAATTCTTTTGCATATTTAGGTGAAATGAACAACCCTTTTAATTCATGTGTCTTCTTATCTTCAAGCTCTATGTAATCATAATTAGACAATATACTAGAATTTTTCACTAATTCTTTTATACCAATTTTCATAGTCATGTTTTCCCCTTTGTTATCTATTTCTGAACTGCCAAATAGTTCATACAAGAATAGTTTTCAAGTTCGTAATGATATTTTTCTATTTTCACCAAACCATTATACAAACTATGATAAAGCTCATATTTATCATGCAAAAGTTCCCAAAAATCCTTAAAAAATATCCTATTTTCTATATTTGGTTCATCAAATTCAAATTGAATATTTTTTATTTTACCACCACCAAGCATCTCTTTTGCACCATGTAAAATATTATATTCATACCCTTGAACATCCATTTTTAAAAAATCAATCTGTTCAATTTTATTTTCTTTACAAAAATTATCAATAGTTTCTATTTGTATCTCTTCAGAAAATTTTCCATTTTTCATTAAAATACTTGCACTTCCCTGTGCTTCATTATCGTAAAATATCTGTAAATTCTCTTTTTTATCTCCAAAACCTATTGGATACAAAAAACGACGTTCAGATGTATGAATATTTTTTTGAAGCTGTTTAAAAGTGACTAGCGAGGGTTCAAACATGTAAAGTTTATAATTAATATCTTTATACTCTTCAATTACAAACTTTGACCAATCTCCAACATTTGCACCAATATCAAAAATGGCACCATTTGTCACATTTTTTTTAAGTTGTTTGATAATATACAACTCACCACTATAATCAGCATAACCACTTGCTACCCCAAAGTTCATGCCATAAGAGGAGAGTTTATGTAAAAACTTCCAAAATGGATACAATCTTTTATTTCTTATAATTTTTGATAGTGACTGTTTCATCTAACAATTTTCCTCCAAATCCACATCCAAGCCCATTTTTGAAAAAATAGCCCAAAGTAATATAAAACTTTTGATAATCTCTGATAATTATAACTTTTACTCTCTTTTGTATCCATCTTTTCAAAAAAGCTCACAAACCACAAAGCACTTTTTTCTAGTGATAAATTCTCTTCTATAAATTTTCTAGGCTTATAAATTTCAATATTATCATGCATAAAAAGAATAGATTTTTCCAAATCTTTCAAATCTTCAATGACTATGCCACATTTTTCATCAAAATAAGGCACCGTTGTTGTTTTAATCACTTTTAAACTCTTTGGAAAATTATACTCATAATAACTTTTAGAATCTGTTGCAACTGTATCAAAAATAGAAGTTGCATCTAAAACAATCAAAGGTAAATTTGTAGCAAGAGCTTCTTGAAGTCCTATACCCTGAGATTCGCTACAACCTATCCAAACACCAAATTTACACTCTTGTAAAGCTTGTTTGTACTCTTGCTCTTTATAAAATCCATAATGAATAAGAATATATTCAAATCCTAAATTTGTAATTATTTTTTGAACATTCTCTAAAAGTGCTACTTCTCTTTGTTTAAAATATAAAAGTATTTTTGAATTGTTTTCTCTTTTTACTACTTGAAATTCATCCATATCTATTCCAACAGGCCAAAAATCAAGTTTTGATTCATTGTATCCTAAAAAATTCCATACCTCAGCACTCCATTTGGATGGGTGAATATAAACAGAATCTTGTGGCAATTTTTTTCTAAAGAGTGGCAAATCTTTTGGTAAAACTGCTGTATTTGGACCAACTAAAACCGCCCTACCAACAAATCCAGCTTCTATCATTGCTTGTTGGTCATCATGTATCCAATTATATTTATGCTCATGAAGTGATTGATTAAATACATAATTTACCCCTATTTTATCAAGACCTTTAAGAGCATTCACAAGAACCTTTTTAGGACCTGTAATGCGAGTTCTATTAGCTTGTTTTGAGATGATATTTATTGTCATATATATCTCTTTTAAATAAAAATCGTTTTAATTGTCGTAATTTTTCAATAGTAAAATTTTTTCCAACACCATAAGCAATCAATAAGAGCATAAATCTTCGTTTATAACTTAAATCATAAATTTCTTTATCTATTTTTCTTTCAATACTATTTTCAGTAATCATATTTATCTTATAATCAAAAGCCGCATGAATATAATTAATATCTATCTTATACCAAATTCCATACCTGAGTTCTATAACTGTTCTCTCAAGTATTTGCAGATGAGCACTTCGGGTACTTAAGCCCACTCCTTCGTGTAAAAAAAAGCCAACAAGCCCATCTGTTTTTTTCCCTTTACTCAACAATGAAAGTCTTACTGTATAGTCAAAGTCTCCACCACTTTTAAATTGCTCATCAAAGTAGCCCACTTTTTCAATCAGACTTCTTCGCCACATAAAAAAAGGACCACCAATAGCACCACTAGTTCCAAGTTTTTTTGTGAAATCTAGTGTTTTTATATATCTGCCATTTTTACTTCCAAACTGATTCACAATCATAATATCTCCATAAGTGAAACCAGTATCTTTATTTTCATCAAGTGTTTTTATCATTCTTTCAATTGAATCATAAGTTCTTAAATCATCAACATTCCAACAAGCGATATACTCTCCGCTACTTTGTTCAATAGCTTTATTCCAACTCACATATAAAGGTTCAAGGGGAACTTCTTGATAAACTATATTTAATTTATATTTAAATTGATTAATTATCTCTTTTTCAAATTTAGTTGCTTGATTATGCACAATAGAAAACTCTATATTTTCTATATTTTTCTGATTTAAAGCATCTTCAAAATATTTTTTGAGATATTTTTCACTTTTGTAAAGTGATAGTATTATTGATACTTTCATTTGTAGTTTACTTTACCATATTTTATAAATCTATAAACTAAGTATGGAAATTTAAATAATATATCTGTCGAATAAACAATAAAAAAATCAATTACTTTATTATCTCTCTCGTTATCTAGTAATTTTTTATATTCTTTAAGTATCTCATTAGTTAAGCCATCTCTTGCTTTTACACCAATTATTGCCCTCCTAAGACCTTTTAATTCATGATTATAAATAGTATAATAAATATTTCTTGAATAATATGGTTTGATTTTCAATAATAAATTAAGCATTCCAAAACCAACTTTTGTAATAACTTCTTGTTTTTTAACATAATCTGTTTTATCACCTAATCGATATCCTAAAATAGGTTTATTAATTACTGCCACTAAAGAATTTTTTTTCGATAATATTATAAAAACTGCCGCAACATGAATCCATTGACTTTCATAAAAGTCAGTTAAATTTTCTTTTAAATATTTTTCTTTATTAAACATAATCCCACTTATGCCTAAAAAAATTCTTTTTGTATAACTAAATAATTCATGTCCATCGTTAAATAAATAAACTTTATTCGTGTCAAATTTATTAAATGCTTCATCTAAAGAACCAAAATTTTGATTAAAATCATGACTCATATAATTTGCTCGTCCTAATACAATAGAAATATTTCTATTTTCATCAATTATACTTAAATAGTGAGATAATTTTTCTTCAATAAGAATATCATCATCACCCATGAACAAAACAAAAATGCCTTGCGATTTTCGCACTATATTATCAACATTTCTATCATATCCTAAATTTTCACTATTTTTATAATAACTAATAGGAGTAACTTTCATTAAATTTTTTATAACTTTTTCTGTATGGTCTGTTGAACAATTATCAGACACTAAAATTTCGATTTTTTTATCTTTGTATAACTGCACTTCTTTTATTATCGCTTTCAAAGCTTCTTCTAATTTATCTGCTCTATTATAAGTTGGTATTCCTATTGTCAAATCATACATTTTTTATAAATTTCCTTTTTATTTTTTCTATTCCCTTTTGAACTAATAGCTTATAAAAATCTACCCTCCAAAATGGATATTTTTGATATTTCATCAAGAATTGGTGTGCTAATCTTGTACTTATATCTCGTGGGTCAATAATTGACTCTTTTGGAATATTTTCAGTAATACCAAGTTTTAAAGCCTCTTGCCTTTTAGCTTCCCAATCAATATACCAAATATTTAAGTTTTTATAAAATTCTAAACCATACTTTCTAAAATTTTTCAACACTTCTGTATCTCGCCAATTATATCCATCCGAGGGATACTCTTCAATCACAATACCTTTTTCTATCCAAACTGCATAATGTTTTACTTCTAATTGAGATAATTTCATCTCTCTTTCATCAAAAGCATAAGCGTACTTTTTATTGATATATTCTATATTTTGATTTGGATAATGATTTCTCTCAAATATTTGGTATAAAGCTTGTTTACTTCTCTCCATACCTAAATTTACAAACTGATAATGCATAACTTGCAAGTAATTAATAGTTACTTTATTTTTTAAAAAACTCTCTGGTGCACGAGGACCATGAAAAACTACACCTTCAAATTTCACTTTTCCATCATCTCTATAAGCAAACCACGATTGACTATTACTCCATACACTTTTATCATCTCTATATTCAAGTGGAGTTTTCCATAAATTAACCCAAGGCATCATTAAAGCACTTCCAACTGACATATCATTTATAAGTCTATTTCTAATTTCTGGCTTTAAAATTTCAGCACTTATAATCTCATCTGCATGTATTTCAAATATAATATTATTACAATCAATAGTTCTTGCTAAATCTAAAGAATAATTTCTCATATCTGGAGTATTGAAATCAAACTTTGGACGATTATAAATTATTTTTAAATTTTCATATTTCATTTCAAGTTTTTTATAAATTTCATGAGAACCATCGTCACTATTCTCATCTGCGACAAATACATAATCAGACCATTCAACAGCACTTCTTATACTATTTTCTATAAACCATCCATCGTTTTTTACAGGTATGATTGTTATGATTTTTGGCATCTTTTTTCCTCCATATTTGCAATTAAATAATTACCATATTTAATTCCATTTTTTTCAATAAATTTTTCACTTATAATTCCTAAAACAAAACTAACAATAATAGTTAATATATATAAAATTATCAAAGTAAAGTATGTATTCGCTATGTTCAATAATATTGGTTCAAAAAATTTTACTAAATAATGAATTACAATAAAATGCAGAATATACATAGAATAAGATATTTTTCCTATAAAAGCCAAAATTTGAACTTTTCTTAAATTGCTTTCTTGTACAATATAATAAAGTGATAAAAAAGATAATGCAGAAAACAATGGTACAAATCCAAAAGAATATGAATCATGAGATTTATAAAAGTACATTGCAAAAACAGTAAAAATTAGAAAAGTATAAACATTAAAAAAACTTTTAAACTTTTCATTATCTTCATAAATATAAAGAATCATTCCTAAAAAAAATACAGGCAATTGATTTAAAATGCTATAATAATAAAAACTACCATTAGATACTTCTACATTAAAATAATTTTTGAGTGTAATTTGAATTAATAAATTAAAGACAAAAATGATAGTCAATAAGAAAAAAACATTAATATTTTTTTTTTGAACAATAAAAAAGAAAATAGGGAAAAGTCCATAAAATAAAACTTCTGTACCTATCGACCAACCTCCAGGAACAATATTATTATTGGCAGATTCAAAAATTCCATTAAGAAAAAATATATTAACCATTATATTCATGAAGGTATATTGCTCATCAATTTTAAATTGGTGAATGATAAAATATTCTATAAGTGGTACTACAATCATATACAAAAATATCCCAAAATAATACAAAGGTGCAATTCTAAAAATACGTCTAATAAAATAATATACTAAAGGTTCTGAACTGTCATGCCGCTTTTCCATAGATAGTGTCAATGTATATGCAGACATCACAAAAAAAAGTTGTACACCCATCTGTCCGTATTGAAATAACATAAAAAATATTGAATGTAACTCTTCTATATTTAGAGTTAGACTTATTTTAACATGGACTGCTATAACCATTAGTATAGCAATACCTCTTAATACATCAATATGTGGGTATCGTTGTATCATAAAACAATAAACTCCTCATTCTTCTCCACCAACTCTATACCGTTTTTTAAACAATACCACTCATATATATTTTTTATGCCATCTTCAAGCTCAATTCTATGTTTCCATCCTAAGCTATGAAGTTTTGATGAATCTGTTAGTTTTACCATGGTTCCATCTGGTTTAGAACTATTAAAATAGAGTTCACCATTAAAACCAATAATCTTTTTAATAAGCTCTGCTAACTCTTTTATGCTTATATCTGTTCCCGTTCCTATATTGATATGTGTATTACGAACTTCGTTCAATTTTGAATTTTGAATTTTCAATGTTGAATTATCTTCAAATGGTGTTTTACAATTTTCAGGAAAAGTGGATTGCTTTATTTGACTCGTCATGACATCGCTAAATTCTCTATTTTCCATAATAAATACACAAGCGTCTGCCATCTCTTCTGAATATAAAAATTCTCTTCTAGGGTTTCCTGTTCCCCAAATTTCAACTTTACTTTCATCTACTCCAAATTTTGCTAAATATGTTTTAGCTTCTTCTATAGTTAATACTTGCAAATCTTTTATAACTGAATCATATTGTTTTTCATGAAGAAGTTTTGCACAGTGTATTTTTCTTATAAGTGCGGGTAACACATGAGATGTTTCTAAATCAAAATTGTCATGTGGTCCATATAAATTTGTAGGCATGACAGATATAAAGTTTGTACCATATTGAATATTATAACTTTCACACATTTTAATCCCTGCTATTTTTGCAATGGCATAAGGCTCATTTGTATATTCCAATGGACTTGTTAAGAGATACTCCTCTTTCATAGGTTGAGGTGCGTTTTTTGGATAAATACAAGTACTTCCTAAAAATAGAAGTTTCGTTACACCGCTAAGATAGCTTTGATGAATAACATTGTTTTGAATTTGGAGATTTTCATAAATAAAATCTGCTCTGTAAGTATTGTTTGCGACAATGCCACCAACTTTTGCAGCTGCTAGTATCACAAATTCGGGTTTTTCTGCTTCAAAGAACTCTGCAACTGCTAATTGCGAAGTTAAATCTAATTGTGCATGTGTTTTATAAACTAAATTTGTATAACCTTTGGCTTGTAAGTTTTTTACTATTGCACTGCCTACTAGTCCACGGTGTCCTGCTATATATATTTTGCTATTTTTATTCATAAATTATTTACTACAAAACTCTCTAATTTTTGCAATCATATACGCTATAGCCTCATCGCCCATGCCAGGATAGAGTCCTATCCAAAAGCTATCATTCATGATTTTATCTGTTACTTTTAAATTGCCTACTATTTTATAGTCTTGATTTAAAACCATACTATCAAACATTGGGTGTCTTGTCATATTTCCTGCAAATAAATTTCTTGTTTGGATATTACTATTTTCTAAAAATTCTACAATCTCGTTTCTGCTAAACTTTACACCATCTTTTAAAGTTATCATAAATCCAAACCAGCTAGGGTCGGAGTTTGGTTGTGCTTCTACTAATTGGAGTTCTTTTAAATCTTTTAATCCATCGTAGAGTTTTTTTTGATTTTCTTTTCTTTTTATTACAAAGCTTGGAAACTTTTCAAGTTGAGCTACACCAACTGCTGCTTGCATGTCACTTACTTTGAGGTTAAATCCAAAATGTGAGTAAACATATTTGTGGTCGTACCCTTTTGGTAAAGTTCCAAAACTTTGGTTAAATCTTGCTCCACATGTGTTATCAACACCACTTTCACACCAACAATCTCTTCCCCAATCTCTCATGCTAAGCATTATTTTTTTAAGAACTGGATTGTCAGTATAAGTAGCTCCCCCTTCGCCCATCGTCATATGATGTGGAGGATAAAAGCTTGAAGTTCCAATATCTCCCCAAGTTCCTGTTGGTTTGCCCTCATAAGTAGAACCGAGTGCATCGCAGTTATCTTCTATAAGCCAAAGATTGTGTTTATCACAAAACTCTTTTACAGCTCTTAGATTAAATGGATTTCCTAAAGTATGCGCTATCATGATAGCTTTTGTTTTAGAACTAAGGGCTAGTTCAAGTTGTGTTACATCTATATTTGCATGCGTTAATTCCATGTCTATAAATACAGGCACACCACCGTATTGAACAATAGGAGCTACAGTTGTTGGAAATCCAGCAGCAACGGTTATAACTTCATCACCTCTTTTAATTTGTCGCTCTTTTAGAAGTGGCGAAGTCAGGGCATAAAAAGCAAGTAAGTTTGCAGAACTTCCAGAGTTCACTAAAAATGCCCACCTTACATTTAAAAACTTAGCAAATTCTTTTTCAAATTTTTTAGAATAATCACCATAAGTCAGCCAAAAATCTAAAGAACTATCTACAAGATATTGCATCTCTGTTTCATCAAAAACTCGTCCTGCATAGTTTACTCGTGATTTTCCTGCTACAAATTCTTTTGTTTGTTGTGGCTTATGTACCAACTCATAATACTCTTTTGTTTTATTAAGTATCTCTTGTTTTAATAGTTGGGCTTGTGTCATTTTAATTTTCCTTATTCCAAATTTTTTCACACTCTTTAAGATATGGGTCATTTATTATCATATCTTTATCTAAATTATCAAGATTGTAACTAAAATATTCTCTCATTTTTATTATGGCATCTTTGTGCGAAGTAAATTTGAAATCACTAAGTTCTCTCATAAGTCTTGCATTATTGGAAGTGTATTCATGATTTAAACCATCATGTAAGACTCTAATTTCAGATTGAAAATCACTTGTAACATTAACTAAATCCGCCAAAGTTAGCAAATCTACCTTTTTGCCAGTAGTTACGTTATAAATCTTTTCTTTAGCATCATTATGAATAAACCAATCTACCATTTTTATCAAATCATCGATATAAATATAGTCAAAATAAACATTTTTATTTATCACTATTGGTAACTTCAAAAGATTTTTCACTATCGCATTTGAGATAAATTTAAATCTATAGTTTTCATATTCCCCATAAGCTCCAAAGATACGAAGTTGCACTAT
>CAMCYC010000065.1 GCA_945883795.1 Sulfurimonas crateris
GAATAACAGCGAAAGCTATGAGAGCGGCATTGGTGAAAGATAAAGGCTATAAGGATGAAACACTTCCCTCTGAAGTTACAATAGGGAATATCCTCAATCGTTTGGGATATAATTTAAAAAGAGTACTGAAAGCAAAACCAGCAAAAAAGATGGGATGAATATTCAGACTATTATAATAAAGAATGGAAACAGAAAGAAAATTATGCCAATAATATTAGAATTGTTGATAATTTATTATCTGATAGTCAATTGTGTGATTAAATTAGTGTAAGCATTTTGGTTGCACTCAATTCAATTACCGATAAGTTGGAATACTCCCTTTATTGGGAGCATGTTTTTTATACGATTAAGATATTGTCTTAATTTCTATTTTTTTTGTCTCTGAATGTGCTAATACTTTTCTTGGGATTTTGATACTCAATATTCCATCTTTATACTCCGATGATATATTATCAGCATCACAATCTTCAGGAAGGTCAAGAATACGCTCAAATAAGCCATAACTGCGTTCAATTCTGTAAAAATCTTTATTTTGTTCCTCTTTTTCTTGATGCTTTTCGCCTTTAATTTTTAAGGTACTATTAACATATTCAATAACTATTTTACTTTTATCAATGCCAGGAAGCTCGATTTTTACACTATATTCTTTTTCATTCGAAGCAATGTCTAAAGCTGGTTTAAGCCAATCATTTGTGAATAATAAATCTTTCGATAAGACTTCTCTACAATTGTGTTTTATGGAATCTAAGAGATTATTAAACTCTGTCTCTATGTTTTGGAACGATGTTGAAATTTCCGACACACCATGACTTCTCTTCGTTGGAATAACATCACTCTTTACATTCTCTTCTTTTTTAAACCAATTCCATGGCGCTAATTTTCCAAAATTCATAACGATTCCTTTTTTTAGTTTTTTTGATATTGCTATTTTAATCCACCGCTATATTTTTTCTCTACACTAGATAAAATTTTATCATTAGAATATTCTTCCCTAACTTTTCTGCTAGTTGCCATTGTCTTTATCTCTGAGAAATTATCTTCGTAGTAGATAGATGGAAATCCGCTTCTTGAAGATGGAAAGACACCAACTATTCTTCTATTTGAATCATTCAACTCGTGTAAACAATTGTTATGAAGAAACATGACTAAACCCCTTTTTTTATTTATAGAAAAATTGTATAAAAGAAGTATGGAGAAACTATGGAAAAAATACAATTACACTTGTCATCCTTATTAGTAAGAATTTATGATTTTTTCAAATGAAGAGTCATTTTGACTCATCATTTGTTCAATATCCTATGCTACAATTGTAGCAATTTAAAATATAAGGAAATATAATGCAAAAATTCAACTTAACAGCCTTTTTACTTGGTGCAGTTCTTTTTATAGGCGTAGGTGTAACATCTGTTAATGCAGAAGATGGGAAATGTGGAACTGCGAAATGTGGTAGTTCAGAATCTGTTAAAACAGCTTCAAAATGTGGCGCTGAGAAAAAAGAGGCAATGACATCAGAAAAATGTGGCGTTGAACAAAAAGAAGCAATGAAGTCAGAAAAATCGAATAATAGTAATGGGGATGCTAAATCAGTTACTAAGTGCGGTGGAAATAAATAGTTATTTACAATCAAACATGAATAGAATGTTTAATTGTATTCATGTTTGAGTATTCGTTTCCCAAACCTTCCCCATTTATGGCAAAGATATAAGAAATATTAGCTACATGCTATCTTTTGTAAAAAAACTGAACATCAATGCTTTAAATTTGAAATAAGCTCTTTTGCTAGATTCATATTTTTACTTGAGTTTTCTATTGTCTGTTTTGTATATTCTACTAACTGATTCATATTAGATTGAATAGTCTCAGAATTTTTTAGTTGTGTATCAATAGAATTTAGAGTAATATAAACTTCTTTTTTGTTTTCTGTAGCATTGAATCCTAGTCCATTAAGTATAGTTACTGTTTCTTCTGCTAATGAAACACTATTTTGAATTCCATCTAACATTCCCTCTTGACGCTCTAATACATCATTTGAGATTCCCATAATAAGACGCATCTCTAATTGAACTTGGTCTGCTGCTTTGTTTGTACTATCTGCTAGTTTTCTAACTTCAGTTGCAACGACAGCAAAGCCTCTTCCATGTTCTCCAGCACGAGCTGCTTCAATGGCTGCATTTAAAGCTAGTAAATTTGTCTGGTCAGCAATATCTTTGATAGATTCTACTAAATTACTAATACCATTTATTTTGCCATAAAGTTCTGATACTTGTGCCTGAAATTCATTTGTAAGTTGATGATTCTGTTGTAAGGTATCTGAGAGTCGATTGATATGCTCACTACTTTTAGTGGTTGAAATTAGTGTTTTATCTGCCATTTCATAAGATTTTTGTGTAATATTTTTAATGTTTTGAGATTGGGATATAAATCCATCCACCATAGTTCTTGTTGTTTCAATACTTCCTAAACGATTTTTAGATGAATCGTTTATTGTTTTAACATTACTATAAATAGTACTTGCTATATCAAACGAATTTTGTCCAAGTATACTCTCAAGTAATTTTACTTTTTTTTCAAATTCTTGAATAACCGCATTTTTAACTATCTGTTCATCATTTTTAAGTTTAATTCCAAATAACATTTCTGTTCCTTCTTTTAGTTTTCATTATTTGTTGATTCTATATCCAAAAATATTCCGCTTAAAAGTGTGATTTTCAAATATAATCACACCTTTTTATTTTATATTGGAGTATAGCATAAGCCTAATGTATTATTGTGTAACAAGTGTTATATAGTTCAATATTTACAACATTTAATTTTATACCTATTTTTGACTTTTATCCATTTTTGCCATGACAAAGTGTCAACTACTTTTTATTCTTTTTTGGTTAAAATCCAACTCATACATCTCCTTAGAGAGGGAATAATAATTTGAAAAAAACACTCATAGCTCATTCACCAGATGCTGACGATATATTTATGTACTATGCTATTAAATTTGGCTGGATTAGCATGGATGGTACGCAGTTTGATAATATTGCAAAAGATATACAAACTTTAAATGAAGATGCATTAAATGGTATTTATGACATAGTGGCTATTAGTTTTGCTCTTTATCCACATATTAAAGAGGAGTATGCTTTACTTCGTACTGCTGTTAGTTTTGGAGAGGGTTATGGTCCAAAAATTATCAAAAAGAAGGGTGTAGTTCTTAAAAAAAATTTCAAAGTTGCTCTGAGTGGAAAAAATACAACCAATGCCATGCTATTTCGGATAAAGTTCCCACAAGCAAGAATTTCGTATATGAACTTTTTAGAGATTGAACAAGCAGTTCTTGAAGGAAAAGTGGATGCTGGAGTGTTAATCCATGAAAGTATTTTGACATATAATGATACTCTTGAAGTTGAAATTGAGATGTGGGATATTTGGCAAGAGTTGGTAGGAGAGAATTTACCTTTACCTTTAGGTGGCATGGCAATTCGCCGTTCACTTCCACTTAACAAAGCAATAGAATATGAAGCAACGCTTACAAAAGCTGTTCGGGTTGCTCGTGAACATAAAGAACGACTTTCCAAAATGCTTTTAGAAAGAGATTTAGTACGGATTGATGCGTCTACTTTAGATAAATATCTTGAACTTTATGCAAATGATGATTCTATTACTTTGAGTAAAATTCAGTATAAAGCAATAGATAAACTCTTTGAAATAGGGTATAAAAATGGTTTTTACGATACAGAAGTAAAAATAGAGGATTATTTAATCCCAACAGAATATAAAGAATTAAGGAATTCATAAACTATGGAAGCAAAACTTATGACACTTGGTATTGAAACTTTTAAAATGGCGATGCTTTTGGCACTTCCTGCACTTTTGACTGGTATGTTTTTAGGTTTGGCGGTAAGTATCTTCCAAGCAACAACGCAAATTAATGAGATGACACTAAGTTTTATCCCTAAAGTTGTGGGTGTTGTTATTGTAATTATACTGACTATGCCTTGGATGCTCAATTCTACAATTGATTTTGCTACAGATATTTTTAATATGATTCCCACATTTGTTGAGTAATGAAATTTAAAAAAATAGATTTTTCCAAATATTGCTCTATTAAATTTGGATATATTTTAGATGTTGCAGTTTTAGAAGATGAAACATGTGAATATAAAGATTATTATCTTATAGGCGCTTGTAATAATATCCTCTTAGGCTCAAATCCCCCGCCACTTCTCATGTTGAGCAAAGTGTATGATTATATAAAAATAGAAGATAATCTTTTAAAAATCGGTGCAGCAACTCCCTCTGGAAAAATAGCCTCGTTTTGTAAAAAAAATAATATAGCTGGATTTGAATTTGTATCACATTTGCCTGGTAAATTAGGTGGTTTAGTTTTCATGAATGCAGGACTTAAAGAGTATGAAATTTTTAATAATCTTGTTTCTATTATGACCATAACAGGAAAAAAAGCTAAAGACACAATAGATTTTGGTTACAGATATACAAATATTTGTGAGCCAATTTTGGAAGCTACTTTTGAAATAAAAATGGGATTTGATGAACATAAAGTAGAAATGTTCAAAAAAATGCGTTCAAATCAACCCTCAACTCCAAGTGCTGGAAGTTGTTTTAAAAATCCAAAAGGGGATTATGCTGGAAGACTCATTGAAGCTGTAGGACTTAAAGGAAACAGATTTGGAGGGATGGAATTTAGCTCTGTTCATGCAAACTTTTTGGTCAACGCAGAGGATGGAACTTTTGATGAAGCAATATATTTAATCCAAGAAGCGCAAAAACGGGTATATGCACAATTTAAAATTTGGCTGGAATGCGAAGTTGTGATTTTGGATGAAAGATTTATGGGGAAAGATTCCCCTCTACTATTGAATATTTAAAACCCCAAACGAGTTAAGAATACCTCGCTTTGCTAAATCTTTTCCCCGAAAATCTGTTGATTTAAGCCGTTTTGTTAATTCAAGTAACGCTTTGTCATAATATCTATAAAATATCATTTCAGAACTCTTTTGATTTTCAAATCCTATTAAATCATAATTTTTAAAACTTTCTAATTTTAGAAGCTTATCATACATGTTTTCACTCAGCATCTTTGTATCAAAATAAAAAAATCTTCTTTCTAGAATTTTATAGGAGTGATATTTTTGAGTAATGTACTCTTCAAATAAATAGCTTATACTATAGTTATTTAAATTTTCAAACTCTTTTTCCCTTATTGAGGATGCTGTTTTATTTAAAAAACTATCATATTCATTGTGGTAAATGTAGGGTTGAAAATCTGCATATTTATCTATGATAGGAGTTTTTACTTCAATTTTTTCATTTTCTGTTGTATTTATTTTAGGTGGAGTATCTATTGTAGCAACTTTTATTTCTTCTAAATTTTCCTCTAAATAGACCATTTTTTCATTTTGTAAATAAACTAAAAAAGTGTTGTAATCTATATTTTTCTTATATCCACGCAAATAAAGAAGTTTCATCTTTAGTAATTTTTCGTAAATCTCTTTTATATCTAGATTTTTATTGATAAACATCAAAATATGTTTTTGAATTTCATCTATTCTCATGGCAACTTTATAATAATAATATTCATCTGGAAATACTTGAAGCAAGTTAAAATAATAGTGGTTGTAACTAAATTTACAATTTATTTTTTGAATAAGATTTACATGCTGTTGTTGAAGCGAAATTTTATTTGTGAGCATTGTTGTAATAAATTCATGCTCATCAAGTAAAAGCGTTTTTATTGTGGCATCATTTTGAATTTCCATCTTTAATCTCCAAATTTCTTCTATGTTGCTATTATATCAGTAGAAATATATAGTAAATATTAAAAGACAATAAAGAAGATATATAAAAGATATAAAGCTAATATATAAAATAAATCAGCCAAAAATCCCTATATTAGCTATAATTCTAAAAATTTATCTTTGGAGTTTATAATATGGCAAAAATTACAGTTACAGATCAAGAAGCACTTGATTATCATCAGTTTCCACAACCGGGAAAAATCTCAGTTGAGACAACAAAAGCAGTAGCAACGCAAAAAGATTTGAGTTTGGCATATACTCCTGGTGTTGCTATTCCATGTTTAGCAATTGAAAAAAATCCACAAGATGCTTATAAATATACTTCAAAAGGCAACCTTGTGGCTGTTATCTCTAATGGAACGGCAGTTTTAGGACTTGGGAATCTTGGCGCACTTGCTTCAAAGCCAGTCATGGAAGGCAAGGGCGTATTATTTAAAGCGTTTTCAGGACTTGATAGTTTTGATATAGAAGTTGATACTGAAGATATTGAAAGATTTTGTTCCGTTGTAGCAGCCATTGCACCTACTTTTGGTGGGATTAATTTAGAAGATATTAAAGCACCTGAATGTTTTGAAATAGAGCGACGACTTATTGAGGAGCTTGATATCCCTGTCATGCATGATGACCAACACGGAACTGCGGTAATCTCTGCTGCGGCAATTATCAATGCATGTAAAATTACTAACAGAACGATAGAAAGTTTAAAAATAGTTGTAGTTGGTGCTGGTGCTGCGGCAATCTCATGTTCAAGACTTTATAAACATTTAGGTGTAAAAGAGCTTTATATGATTGATTCTAAAGGTGTTGTACATAATGAGCGAAATGATTTAAATGAGTATAAACTTGAATTTAGTGCGTCAAAAGCTTTAACACAATTAGAGGTATTTCAAGATGCTGATGTTGTTGTGGGACTTTCTTGCCCAGGAAGTTTTACGCTTGAAGATGTAAAACTCATGGCAGTAAATCCAATTGTCTTTACTCTTGCAAATCCAACTCCTGAAATTTATCCAGAAGATGTAAGAGAAGCACGACCTGATGCTATTATCGCAACGGGAAGAAGTGATTTTGCAAATCAAGTAAACAATGTTTTAGGCTTTCCGTTTATCTTTAGAGGTGCTATGGATGTTCGTGCTAGAAAAATAAATATAGAGATGAAAGTCGCAGCCGCAAACGCTTTGGCAAACTTAGCACAAGAAGAAGTGCCAGAGTATCTTAATGAGCTTTATGGTAAAAAACTTGAGTTTGGTAGAGAGTATATTATTCCAAAACCTTTTGATAAAAGACTTGTAGTAGAGGTTTCAAGTGCTGTAGCACAAGCTGCAATCGACACAGGTTCTTCTAATCTTACAAACTTTAATATAAATGATTATAAAGAAGAGTTAAAAAAAAGAGTTAAATAGTCACAAAATTAGCTCTAAATAGCGAAAACCATCGCCATGCTAAACTTTCATTTGACGAAAACCAAGTCAAAATGCTTTTAGTCAAAACAATTCAAATGCGGTAGGAACTATCGTTTAAGCCTCTTAATATCTTAACAATAGTTAGGAGTTTCTAGGAAGCTCCGTCATTTATGGCGGTGTAGTTCACAGATTGTGTGATGAAAGGAAGTCAAAATCTAAACTTTTAATTTTTTCTGCTATTCTTTCACAAAAGCAAGGATGTGTTGATGAAGTTTTCAAAATTTTTTTTTTAAGTATGTTCATTGTTTATACACATACAACCTCTCTTGTTGCCTCCGAAGATTCTTTTGAATCATTACTTGGAGAACTTACTGAAATTGCTACTAAAAATAAACTTAACATTGACCAAACACCAGGAATTGTTTCTATTATTAGTGGTGAAGAGCTAAGACAAATGGGTATTTCCCATTTTGATAGAAATGCCCTTAATATGATTCCAGGTATTAGCCTGTTGAGTTCTCGTAAATCAGATGATTATACAAAATACCTTTTTCAAATTAATGGCATATCTCTTAATACTGAAGTCACTGGTATTGGATATTTACCAATGATTTCTACAAAATCTATTCAACGAATAGAAATTATTCGTGGAGCAAGTTCTGCTCTTTATGGCACAAGTGCTTATATAGCACTTATTAACATTGTTACAGTACAAGAGCAAAATAGTGTTTGGATTGATTATACAAATTATAGTAGTTCAAATCATGATAAAGCTATTGGTGCATTAATGTATCATAAAATAGATAGTGTAGATGTAAGTTTGCGTTTACATGGAATAGATGCTGATGGAATAGACCAAAGTGTCACTCAAGATAGTGCTTCACTCTCTGGACTTCCAACAAATACTCCATCAAAAGTAAACAAAAGCAAAAAAGGTTATGACATTGGTTTGAATTTAAAGTACGAAAACTGGAAACTTGATTATGAAAGAATATATACGGGTAATACAGCAGCATATGGAGCAAGTTATATCTATTTACCAAAAGATAGCGATAAAATTATTTTTGCAGAAACAAAAGATATTCTCCAAATAAATCATGAAAATACTATTGATGATTTGAAAATCAATACACACATTGGTTATTTTCATTTTGACCAAAATGTTGAAGATATGTATCTCTTACCTGCTGGAATATTTCCAACTGATTATACAGCTGGTGTTAAAACAAAAGAGCAAGATTTATATGCAGGAGTTGAATTAAATCAACAATTTGGAGAGCATGAACTTTTAGTTGGTATGCGTTATTTTTATTCCAATCTTTATGCCGAAGATTTTTTTGCAACTTTTGATTTTAGAGATGGTACTATTCATGATACTCCTTCTGATGTTGGTGGCGATATACCTCAAACAACAAGAAGAACTAAATCTCTTTACATACAAGATTATTATAGTTTTAGTGATAATACCAATTGTATAGCAAATCTCCGATATGACCATGTAAGCGATATTGAACAAGGGATTATTTCACCTCGTTTAGCTGTCGTTCATAATTTTAATGACAATAATATTCTAAAAATGCAATATGCAAAAGCTTATTTAATCCCACAATTTTATCCTCTTTACTCAAATCCAGAGACAACCTTTATAAAAGGAAATCCTGATTTAGAAATAGATGAAGCAGATACTTATGAATTAAGTTATATCCATAAAAAACTATCTCATAGTTTCAAATCGACAATATATTATGTAAACATGTATAAAATTGCAAGTGTGATTATTGATGGTGATACGACCCTCGATGCTAAAAATTCTAAAAAATCAGCTGGTACTGAAATTGAATATAATCATAAATTTGATTTCCTTGAACTCAAAACAAATCTAACTTATAATTTCTATAGTAATCTTAAATATAATGATGGAATGTTTTATGATAATGAAATACTACGACTTCCAGATTTATTGGGTAATGTAATACTCAAAAAAAATATAACCTCAAAATTCTCAACTCTTTTTTGGTATAACTATATTGGTGAGCAAAAACAATATAATTCTGATATCAAAACAGATGCAAAACATTTAATAAACTTAAACTTCACATATTTAACAAAACTTTATGAAAATTCTCTCTCAATAACTCTCTCTGCTAATGATATATTGAATCAAAAAGATTCGGAAACACCTCTAGCAGAGAGTTTTAAAATCGACGAATATGCAGATAATAGCCGTCGATATATGATGCAACTAAGTTATCTCTTTTGAAAAATAAAATAAAGGGAAGCTTTTTCCTCGTTCCCACGGTCTCCGTCACTGCCATTAAGTTAAGCTTTTTGTCTTTGTTTTGAGCGGTTGTCATTGCGAGGAGGAACGAGGAAGCAATCCAAAAAAAGCTTTTAAATGTAGATTGCTTCATTTCATTCGCAATGACAAAAAAAAGCTTAACTTAATGGCAGTGACGCAGAGCATTGGAACGAGGAAGATTACTTTGTCGTTCCTCCTTGCAATGACACAAAGAGTAAAAATCTTAAATTTACTCTTAGCACCCCAAAACCAACAACCCATCAACCTCTTTGACATAAATCTTTTCATCCCAACTTTTGTTAAAATCTCTATCAAAAACAATCAACACACCCTCATGAGAGTTTACATAATCCATGTACTCTTTAGTTTGAATTATCCCATCTTGTATTGTTGCCTCAAGATTTGAGTAGAATATTTTTGTCTCAATTACAATTTTTTGCATCTCTCCAAAAAAACCTTGTTCTGTAGTTGGCCACTCTATAAAAATATCGGTTCTTTGTCGTCCTAGGGCATATTCTCGGCTTATTCTGCCTCCACCATTGATGATGCGTTGCAAAAAAGCTTGTAAAACAAGTTGAGGACCTGCTTCTTTATATTGATATTGTTCTATCCAACTTTTAGCATTTATTCTAAAAAAATCTTGAAAAGCTAAAAGAAGTTTTTTTGTGTTAATTGT
>CAMCYC010000066.1 GCA_945883795.1 Sulfurimonas crateris
ACACCCGCCAATCCCTCGCTAAAAGAATATGCAGAGTCATAAATAGGTTGAATAACCAAATTTCCTTTTTTATCTATGAAACCCCATTTTTGATTCGGAAAATTACCAAATTGTACATGGGCTAATCCCTCGCTAAAAGAAGATGCATAGTCATAAATAGGTTGAATAACCAAATTTCCTTTTTTATCTATGAAACCAAATTTTGTATTCGGGTATTCGCCAAATTCAACACTTGCCAATCCCTCGCTAAAAGGATCTGCATCGTAATAAATGGGTTTTATTATCCAATTTCCATTTTCATCAATAAAACCCCATTTTTTGTTATATACCATCTTGAAAAGCTTCTCTTTTTCAGTAAAATTTGATGTAGCTTGTTCATAACGCTCTTCTTTTTGAGTCGATAAGGAGTCTATTTTTGGGGTGTTTTGTAGCATGTTTGCAGAGCTATTCAACACACTTAGGAGCAAGATTAAAATAAATTGCATCACAAACAACACCCATCGTAGAGGTGTTTGCTTATACAATCCTATCTCATTGCCATATTTATTTTCACTATTTACAGAGCCTTTAAAAAACAAAACCATCAGAGCTATGAAGTTTATCAATGGCATCAACAACAGCATTGACCACCAACCACTTGCATTAAAGTCATGAAACCTTTTAATACTTATCATCACTTGTGAAATCCCAATAGTTATAGCTATAGCAAACAATACAACAAGATAACTCATGTTTTGTGCTAAGTATGACTCTTTTGCCGAAAGCACATTCGAAATAAGTAACACAAAAATTGTTAGCAGTGTTATTGGCATAAAACCTCTAAAAAAGAACTCTTGCCTACTAACTCTGCCTTGTGCAGAAAAATAAAATTCAGTAAAAGAGCTTTTAGTTTGTGTAAATTTTTGCTCATGCTTGTCAGAATCTTCTAAAGAAGCACTTATGAAATTACTCTTGCTTTGACTAAAACCACTACCACAACTTACACAAAACTTTACATCATCTTTATTTTCAATACCACACTGACCACAAAACTTACTCATACATTTCCCCTATTTTCTAATTCCCAAGCTCTAGCTTTGGAATTCTATGCTTGTTTGTACTATTGATTTTTATACTTTTAAGCTTTGTTTATTGTGCCAATAAAAATAAATCCAGCCTATCACTCCAATCAAACTCATGCTTAAACTCAATACTTGCCCAAAAGTGATAGCATCACAACAAATATAACCTATTTGCTCATCGGGTGCACGGTAAATTTCTGCCGTGGCTCTAAAAATTCCATAGCTGATACCGTAAATAAAAGTAAGTTCTCCGCTAAAAGTTTGAAATCTTCTATAAAGATAGACCACAATAAAAACACCAAAACCCTCTAAAACTGCTTCATAGAGTTGTGATGGATGACGAAGTACACCATCTACATAAATTCCCCATGAAACATCTGTAGCACGACCGATAAGTTCATGATTTAAAAAGTTTCCAATTCTTCCAAAAACATACGCCAAAGGGATACTAATAGAGACTAAATCCATGATTTTGCCAAAAGAAACTTTGTGTTTTTTTGAAAACAGATAAGTCCCTAACAAAAATCCAATCAAAGCTCCATGATAACTCATGCCACGAATTCCAACAAATTCTCCATTGACAAATGGGTTAAAAATTTGCCATGGATGGGAAATATAATACCAAGTATGTTCATCATAAAATAAAATATATCCAAGCCTTGCACCCAAAATAACACCAATTTCTACATAGATAAAATAAACATCTAATTGATTTTTTGTAAAATCGAGTTTATCTTTTGTAATAAAATATTTTCCAATCATTAAAGCACTTACAAGTGCCAAAACATACATCAATCCATACCAATGAATTGGCAAAGAAAAAACATGAAATGCTATTGGGTCAAAATGTTCGTAAATATGGTTCCAATTCTCCATTATCTCAAAGCCTCTGCAATTAATTCTATAGGATTTTTAAAAACCGTTTCAACCCCTGCACTACTCATGGAGTTATTAATCTGCATTCTACAAGCACTACACTCCGCACTTACTATATCTGCACCCGTTTTTTTAATCATGACAGCTTTTGGAACTCCTGCTGCTTGTGCAAAATGGTACTTTTCGGTTTGCATGGTAATCCCCCCAAAGCCACAACAAGCATTTGGGTCGCTCATTTCTACAATTTTATAATTTTTAGCAATAAGGTTTCGTGGCTCTTTATGAATTCCTTGCATTTTTTTAGCATGGCAGGGGTCATGATAAGTAACAACTTGTGTTTCTTTCTCTTTTGAAGCTAAAAGTTGCCCTAAATGGGTATGATGCTCTAACCACTCTGTTGCCATAAAAATCTTGCCTTTAAGTGCAACTGCTCTTGCCTTCCACTCTGGTTGGTTGTGGAAATAGTGTTCATAATCAATTTTAATCATGGCAGAACAAGTCGCTTCTGGAATGATAATTGCCTCAACATCATCTATAAACTTTTCAAAATATTCAATATTGTATTTTGCATTTGCATCAACTGTATCAAAATCGCCTGTAAAATAAGCAGGTGCAGAGCAACACTTTTGAGCTTTTGCCAAAAAGGCATCAATCTCAAGAGCTTTAAGAATCTCTAATAAAGACTCTCCAATACTTTTGTAATTATAATTTGCCAAACAACCAATAAAAATGGCTACTTTTCTTTTACCACCATTTTTAATATTTTCTTTGTGAGAGTTCAAAAAAGAGGTTTTGGTTAAACTTGGCACTAAACGGTCAGTTTTTACCATAGGCAAATTATATTTAGAGTTCATGGAGGATATTTCCTCTTTTATTTTAAAGCCACATGTTTGAAAGGTGTAACCCATTTTAAAAGCCATGTCATTGAGCCATCTATGACGAAGCAATAAAAAGAATGCTTTTTTATACCATGCAATCCCAAATTTCTGTGCTATATCGAAACGGACTTGTTCAATTATCATATCAGTTGGAAGTGCTTTTGGGCAAACATCTACACAATTTGTACATAAAAAACAGCTCTCAAAAATATCTTTAGCGGTTAAATCTAACTCTAAATTTCCTTTATGATATGCACCTAAGAGGTCAATAAATCCCCTTGGAGAGGTTACTTCATCGGGATTAACATTATGAATAGTACAAACGGGAATACATTTGCCACATTTGACACAAGCATCGGAAGTTTCACTAAAATTAAAAATTTCTTGTGGTGTTTTGCTCATGTTCATACCGTTTTAGAAAATGTTTTTTGATTGGTTGCATGTTTTTTCATGTAAGCATCAAAAGGGATAGCAATATTGCGAATTAAAAGCGTTCCAGTTTGAGAACACTCAATATGATTTTCATCCATCGTAAGTAAATCTTCTGCTACAAAAGGCTTCAGTGCTTCAATTGCATCTGCAAAATAGCTCTTAAAATTCACTCCAAAGAGTTTCTCAAATCTTTTAATATCAAGTTTAAAATTACTCATAAGTTCCATAATAACAAATTGGCGGATTCTATCGTCTTCATTCAAAAGTACACCTCGCTCAAAAGGGAGTTTTCCCCCGTCAATTGCATCTTCGTACTCTTTCATATCTTTGAAATTTTGTGCATAATAATCCACACCTTCACCAATAGAAGTAAGCCCAACTCCAATTAAATCAGCTCCCCCTTTTGTGGTATAGCCCTGAAAGTTTCTATGTAATTGCCCTTTTTCTATCGCTTTAAAAAGTTCATCTTCAGGTTTTGCAAAGTGGTCCATTCCAATCATTTTATATCCATGAGAGGTTAAAAAATCTATTGTGTATTGCATAATTTGAAGTTTTACATCTGGAAGTGGCAAAGTTGTTTCATCAATTTTTCGCATTGTTTTTTTAAGCCAAGGTACATGAGCATAATTAAAAACTGCAAATCTATCAGGGTTTAGAGTAAGGGCAAGGGAGAGAGTTTCTTTAAAAGTTTCTAATGTTTGAAAAGGAAGCCCATAAATCAAATCAACATTCACCGAATGCATGTTGTATTTTCGAGCCAAATCCATCGCATCTTTTGTAATATTATAAGGTTGCACACGGTGTACTGCAATTTGCACTTTTTCATTAAAATCTTGCAAACCAAAACTTACACGATTAAATCCTGCATGGCTCATCACTTGCATTTGGGTTTCGTTAATATGGCGAGGGTCAATTTCACAACTAATTTCTGCATCTTTTACAAAATTTGGAAAATAAGATTTTATCTCTTCAATAATAATTTTAAGTTGCTCTGCACTGAAAAAAGTGGGTGTTCCACCTCCAAAGTGCATCTGAATTACCTCTCGTTTACAATCTAAATGAGTAGATAAAATTTTAAGTTCTCTCTTTAAATACTCCATGTAACGGAGCATTTTGTCCTCTTTGGAGGTAAAAACAACATTGCAACCACAAAAGTAACATGCATTTTTACAAAATGGCAAATGAAAATAAAGACTCAAAGGGCGAGAAGAGTCTTGAGTTGAGAGTTTTTTGATGTAAGTATCATACTGATAAGAATCATTAAACTCTAATGCGGTTGGGTAACTTGTATAACGGGGACCTGGTTTTGAGTACTTTGTAAACTTTGCAAAATCGAGCATGTACATCCAATATTGTTTATTTTATATGCGATTATCTCTAAAAAAGCTTAATAAAGCCCTAAAATTATTTTGCAAACTCTCCAGCCAATCTTTGATAAACCTCTGAACTTTGTAATAATTCTTGATGAGTTCCACTCGCTACAATACACCCTTTTTGCATCACTAAAATTTTATCTGCATGTTCTATGGTTGAAAGTCTATGGGCAATTGTAATAGTAATTTTATTTTTGGTATAACTATCAAGTGAAGCTTGAATCCGCTTTTCACTCTCATTATCAAGTGCCGAAGTTGCTTCATCAAAAAGTAAAAGCGAGGAGTGTTTGTAAATAGCTCTAGCAATCGCAACTCTTTGGCGTTGTCCACCTGAGAGGTTTGCTCCAAACTCTTCCATTTTAGTGTATATCCCATCTTCTAAAGAGTTTACAAATAAAGTAGCATCTGCAAGTGCTAACGCTTCATGAACTCTTGGTTCATCAATTTCTTGCCCATATGCCACATTTGAAGCTAATGTATCTTGAAAAATATAAATTCTTTGCGTCACTAAAGAGACATGATGTTTGATTGAATCACTTACAAACGCTTTGATATTGATACCATTAACGGTAATTTCTCCATTATCTGGGTCATAAAAACGGAGAAGCATGTTAATAAAAGTAGATTTTCCTCCACCACTATCGCCTACAAGTGCAATTTTTTCACCTGCATTTATTACAATACTGACATTATTTAAAGCATAAGCATCTTTATATTTAAGTGTTACATTTTTAAACTCTATTTGCAAAATATCTTCATCTAATAATTTTGTGCCATCTATAATTCTACTTTGTGTATCAAAAATTTCAAATACTCTCTCACTCGCTGCAACCGCATCTTGAATTTTAGAATAGATAGAACCTATTCGGCGAATAGGTTGAAAAACCAAACCAACGGCAGTCAAAAAAGCGGTAAACTCCCCAACACTCATATTATTTTCATATACTTCATGCCCACCCATAAAAATCACAGCAGCAAGTCCTCCAGCGCCTACAATTTCCATCATAGGAGAAACCATCTCGCCAACATAAACAGATTTCATGTTGATTTTAAAAAACTCCCAATTTTGCAAACTAAACCGTTTTAATTCATACTTTTCAGTCGCATTTGCTTTGATAATTTCAGAGTTATTAAACACTTCAGTCAAACGGGTCACAACATCAGCATTTTTGGCTTGGGAACGGTGGGAATATTTTTTGAGTTTTTTTGCAATAAGAATAAGTGGATATACAATCAAAGGGACAACAATAAGAGAATAAAAAGCAAGTTCAGGATTCAAATAAATAACATATCCGACCAAAGCAATCACCGTTAAACCCTCACGGAATAACTCTGGCAACATATTTGCAACAAAATATTGAATCCGTCCAATATCGTTTGTCACACGAGAAATAAGCTCCCCACTGCGATTAAGATATAAAAAGGTCATGTCAAGTGAAATTATCTTTTCTAAAAGCATCTCTCTAAAGCGGGTTACAATATGTTGCCCAATATAGTTCATAAAAACAGATTGAATATAACTTCCACCCGCTTTTAAAATATAAATACCAATCAAAGCAAAAGGGATAAAATAAAGCATTGACTTTTCTCGTGCTATAAACATCTCATCCATTAAAGGTTTCATAATTTGCGCTGTTGCTGTGGTTGCACTAACAGTTAAAATTATCCCAATTAAAACTAAAAAGTATTGAAGTTTATACTCTTTTATATAAGGCATGTATCGTTTAAAAATCTTTTTCAAATAGTATTCCTAATTTTGTAATTTTTTTCTTAAACTCTCAATAAAATCTTCATCAAGTCCTGTTTTTAGGGAAATGGTTTTATTATCGAGAATATCTAAAAGATTTTTGGCTATTTCTATTTTTGTTTTTTCAATCCCTTTTTTTTCTGCCGTATAAATCTCATTAAGTCTATCTTGCTCTCTTAAGTCCACATAATCATAAATTTCCATCTCTTTTTTATCCCATGTGTATTGAGTTGCAATTTCAAAGGCTTCTTTGAACTCTTTTATTGATTCGTATTCACTTGGAATAAGGGTAAGATTTTTGGCATTTTTTATAAAATATATCCATTTATCCAAAATTGAAAACAGCTCATGGAGTTCTTTTTTGAATTTTGGTAGTTCAATAAATGTAAACTCAAAATCTTGTATCTCTTGTTTGAGAGTTTCTTTGTTGAGTATTAAATGTCTTGTGATGTAAGAGTTTGTTTCAAACATGGTAAAGTTTAATATCCCTATAAAATACACTTTTTTGAGTGTCCAATATTTATCTCCGCTTTCAAGTTGAGAAACATAGGCTTTTGAGGTGTAGTACAAACTTCTTTTTGCAAAATCCCCTTTATCGTTTTTTTGCATCTCTACAATAAAATGTTCTTTTCTTTGATTTGTGGCTTTTATGTCTAAAATAGTTTCTTTGAGTTCTTCTATTTTTGGCACTTGATACGGGTTTGCAAGTTCTACATGAATGATTTGCATCTCATCTTTAAAATCTAAAACAGCATTTAAAAAGCTTATTAAAATATCTTTTTTAGCTTCGTTTGCAAATATCTTTTTAAAGGCTACATCGTTTGTTATGTCGGCGAATTTCATGGGAGTTGCTCTGCTTGAATCTGTTTTATTTGTGAATTTTGAGATTTTTCTAAATCTTTTCTCATTCTAAACATTAAATCATTAAGTTCTTCATTTCTTTTATTGAGTTCTTCTCCGTATTGAACTATATCTAAAAGATAAATTTCAAAGTTTTCTTTTTGCAATGTAATAAATTTTGCATGTAAATCTTCTGAAATTTGAGTATTTTTAGAAAATGCAACAATTTCTGTGAGTTGATTTGTCCAAAGTATTTGAGAATAAGAATTCAATAACTTTTTAGTATTGTATTGATTCTCTTGTTCAATAAGTTGTTTTATACCATTTCGTATAATACAAAGATTTTGAAAAACAGTATTTTCTACAATTGCTTTTTGAATAAATTCACTCTTTGGATTCATATCATAATTTTGAATTAAAGGAATTCTCCGCTCCTGAAAAAAAACATCAATTGCTTTTCTATAATTTTCAAAATAACCCATGATTGCAAAAAAATTCTCTTGAGAAATATTTTCATAAAAATAGGCTTGTATAAGAGGTAAATATTGTTTTTGAATTTCATTTATTTTATCACTCCATTCATAAAAAAGTTTTTCGAAACTATCAGCAACATATTTTTTTTCACAATTAAAACGGAATTTTTCTTTTTCTGTAACAGTAAAATCATGAGCAATTGTAAAAAGCTCCTCTATTTTTTGAGAGAGTTGTGGTAAAAAATCAATTTCATGGGCAAGATTTGTGTATTTGTCAATTTGGTTATTATAAAGTCTTGTAAAAGTTTCTCCAAAAAGATTAAAATCAAAATTTTGTATTTTTGGGGAAAAATCCCAAAGAGAGTTATTTTCTTCCTGAATAAATTGCATTGTTTGTGTATCTATAGTTTGCAATAGTTCTGTGAGTTCATTCTTAAATTGGAGCAGTTTTTTTTCAAATGCTTTCATAGAAAAATCGTATTTTGCAAGAAGATACTCTTTAATTTTTTGGAGTTCTTTGTCTTGTGTTTGCAAGTTGGATATTTTTGAAATAAACTGGTTTACTGTAATAAGATTTGCAGAATTGTCTGTTGCATATTTATTTGTTTTAAAAAGGAGAAAATCGATATAACTAATAAAATTTTCATACTTTGAAACTGTCGAAATAGAATGAAAGAGTTGATATGGAAAGATTATTTTTTGAGTATGAAGTGTTATCCCTGTTTTTTGTTCTAACTCTTTAAGAATGGTTGGAACAGATTTATAAAGAGGATACGATTTGGATGGAAATAGAAATTTTTGGATTGTTGCTGTTGCTTGAAATTTATTATCGCTAAGAAACTGAGCGAATTTGAGATTTGTAAAATTATCTCCCCAAATATTAAGATTCACAAAATGATTGGAGGAGATGACAACTTCTGAAGAAGGAAGGTAATAAGTATCAAAACTACTAAACATAGCAGCCCTCAGATCCCTAGCCCTATTGTTATCCAGAAGAATATATACATCACAAACATATTGATTAAAAAGTTCCGCAAACATTTTGCTCTGGTTAGCATTATTAACCTTCCAATTTCTAATACCTTGAATAGTTAATTGTTCCATAGCACTTACGCTCCAAGCATAGTTCTCGCTACACCACTGTGGTGGGTATAAAACCCCAGTGTATATATCAATCACAAGAGTACATGCTTCTTTCTCTTTCTCACCAGTTAAACAAATAAATCTTTCAAACTGTAATTCATCAAGATTGACAATAAAATCATTTGATTGGTCAGCATCTCTAAGCTCTTTTGAAAATTCTAACTCTTTTATAATATTTGAATAAAACTCCCATTCGGTAACTTTTTTTATATTTTCTTCTATACTTATGATATTTGGCATTTTAGCATCCTTTTTTTTATTTTATTTGTCTAAAAGTTTTTGAGAATTTTGTCCATTAGCTATTAGATGAAGATTTGAATTTTGAAGTGTCAATTCTCTTCTGCTTTCTAATTGCGATTCCAAAAATTTCATCCTCTCTTCAACAATTTTTGCAGAATGTTCAAAAAGGGCTTCTTTCATCTTTATCGAAGAGTCTATGAGATTTTGTTGTTTAGTCTGAAGAGCTTTTAATTTATTTCCCAAAAACTCTGAAGTAATAAATGAATGTTTTTCAATTGATTGTGCATAAATTTTATATGCACTACTCTCTGGAGGGAATTTCTCGAGCATTTCCAACATTTTTGGAAGTTTTTCAAGATAAGAAACACCATCTTGTTGTATCTCTTTTTCAAAATCAAGATATAAGCGTTCAATCTTATTAACAACTTCAAAATGTCCATTTTCTAAAAGTTCCATTCTTTGTTGAGCAATAATATTCATGTCATGCATAAAAGACTTTAAAACCTCTGCTGAATGTTCAAAACTATTTGCCTCTGCTTCAATAATTGCACCTTGCATTCTTGCATTGAGTTCAATTAACTCTTTTTGCCCCTCAAGTAATATTTGAGTCCGCTCATTATTGGATTCTGCAATTTGCAGTTCAAGTTGTGCAATTTTCACCCTATCTGGCTCATAAAGTGTTTGTACAGAACTATTACTATTGTGAGAACTCGATGAGCCATCACGACTAAACATATTTGAAACAGTGTTTATTGCAGTTGTAACCCAACTGCCAATAGAAGAAAACATCTAACATCCTTGAAAATATTTTTCATGCAATAAAAGTTATTAAATTCTATTACATTCTAAGGATAGTACTCTAATTCTCTTTAAATTTCAAATTCTCAAACTCTCAATAAAATCTTCATCAAGCCCTATTTTTAGGGCAATTGTTTTATTATCGAGAATATCTAAAAGATTTTTGGCAATTTTTATTTTTTCTTCATTTT
>CAMCYC010000067.1 GCA_945883795.1 Sulfurimonas crateris
TAAAAGAGTTTGATGCAGAGGCTAAAGCCAAAATGCAAAATGAGTTAGAAAATTTTCAAAACAAAGCTTTTAGGGTTTTGGCTATTGGAGTGCATGATAAAAATGAGGAAGAAAATCTAACCCTATTAGGTCTTGTAGCCATTATGGACCTTCCTCGTGATGAGGTGAAAGAGGCTTTAGCTAAATGCTATACAGCAGGGATAAGAACTATCATGATTACAGGTGATAACGAAAAGACGGCTGCAGCTATTGGGCGAAATATAGGGCTGAAATTCGATGGTGTTTTAACTGGTTCTGATGTTGCAAAACTTAGTGATGAAGAACTCCAAGAGATGCTTGTAGATAAAACCTATATCTTTGCAAGGATGGCAAGCAGTCAAAAACTCAAAATTGCAGATGCTTTGCAAAATAATGGGGAGATTATAGCCATGACAGGTGATGGGGTAAATGATGCTCCATCGCTCAAAAAAGCTGATATTGGCATCTCCATGGGAAGTGGAACAGATGTGGCAAAAGAGGCAAGTGACATGATACTTTTAGATGATAATTTTAATTCAATTGTATCTGCTATAGAGGAAGGGAGAACTGTTTATTTCAATATTAAAAAATTTGTAACTTATATTTTATCTTCAAATGTGCCTGAAATTGTTCCTTATATCCTTTCATTTTTTCTAAAAATTCCAAATCCTTTATCGGTGATTCAAATTTTATCTATCGACCTTGGCTCAGATATGCTCCCAGGACTTGCACTTGGAAGTGAAAAGCCTGAAAAAAATATCATGAAAAGAGCACCTGTAGGCAAAAATGAAAAAATATTGGATTTTGAAGTGTTTAAGAGGGGATATTTTTTGATAGGTATGATTGAAGCAACTGCTGCTATGTTTGCATTTATAACTTTTCTTTTAAGTCATGGTTGGCAATATGGTCAGGTGGATTTGCATGACCCAGTTTTTCAATCACAAGCTATGACTATGACGCTTTTGGGAGCGATTACAAGTCAGCTTGCCAATGCATGGACGATGAGAAGTTGGGATTTTAATATTTGGACTCTGCGTTGGAACTCAAACAAAACTTTGCTTTTTTCTTTTGCGGTGGTTTTGATATGGATATGGATGCTTTTAAATGTGGAATCAGTTCAAAAAGTTTTTAACACAGCACATGTACCACTTGAAGATTTATGGATTCTAATCCCCTTTCCAATTATTGTACTCGTTTTTCATGAGAGTTATAAATATTTTAGGAAAGAATGAATTATCTATCTCTGAGTGCTTGTGAAACTTTTTCTAATTTATTTTTTGGTATTGATCGTGCTTCTTTTTTATCAAGTGGTAGCGAGAAAGCGAGTATAATAAATATAAAAGAAAACATAATTGCAGCTAAAATACTCAGAATAAGTTTTAATTGGAAATCATTCATAGTAACTATCCACCTCTCTTGTTTATTGTAATCATTATACATTAGAAATTCTAAAATAAACGCAAAAAACCTTCTATTTTTCTGGTTTTAGTTGTATTTTTGTTATTTCAGAACTAGCACCGAGTCGCATAGGTGGTCCCCAAAATCCTGTACCTTTATTGACATAAATTTGTAGTCTTTCATTGTGTTGATGCAAACCATCAATATAAGGTTGTAGAATACTCACTAAAAATCTAAAAGGATATAACTGTCCACCATGTGTATGACCACTTAACATTAAATCGACACCATTTAAAACTTCGTAAATATAGCGTGGTTGGTGTGCCAAAAGGACGGTAGGCGTATTTTCTACTTTGTTTAAAAGTGCTTTTTCTAAATCGGGTATATAAGTTTTTGTTCTATACCCAAAAACATCATAAACTCCTGCAAGATTAAAACCTTTTTTATCCTCGCCTATATAAACATTTTCATTTTCTAAAACTCTAATGCCGAGTGATTTTACTGAGGTGATGATTTTCTCTATCTCATGGAAGTATTCATGGTTGCCAAGAATAAAATAAGTTCCATAATTAGATTGTAAATTTTTTAATTCTTCAAGGGCATCTTTGGCGTAAGCTATATTTGTATCGACTAAATCTCCAGTAATTACTACCAAATCAGGTGAGAGAAGATTCACTTTTCTTACGATATCTTTTATAAATTCTACATCTATAAGTCCACCAATATGGATATCGCTGAGTTGTACTATGGTGTAGGGTTGTTGGAGATTTTTGATTTGTATTGTGACATTTTCGATTTCTACACATTTGGCTTCATATAAAGCTCTTGCACTGAGAGAACCCGCCAATACTAACGATGAAACATCTAGTGATTTTTTTAAAAATTTCCTCCGTCCAAGAGGCATAGGGAATTTAGAGAGGATGACTCTGGAAATATCATAGATGATTGTTGTGCAAAAAAGGAGAAAAAGAACACCAATAGGCAAAGAGAGTAAAAAATAGAGCCAATTTGGTAAGCCAATATAATAGCGTGCAATCAGATAGCCAATAACGCCAAAAAAATTGACAACTAAGAATATATTTAAGAGACGCTTAGTGTGTTGTTTTAAGTCAAGTTTGAGTATCAATCTTTTATAGATATAAAAATTTAACAAAACGAAAACAGTTGAAAAGATGAGACTAAATAAAAATGTATGCATGGAAAGGATTATATCATATCATAAGATTTGTACGATAATAATACTTTCATTGAAACCTCTTTGTCTTAGTAAATTCAACAGACGACATCAATCAAATGGAAGTTTTATTCCACCATTTTCTTGAACTTCTACAGAAGAGTTTTTCCAATCTTTGTTATCTTGTATTTTTAAAGATTCTAAATTTTGGCTTTTTACTCTACATATATAGCCGTTTTTCACCAAAGACAATGTCCCTTCTATTACTTTAGCATAAGAAGTTTTTGGATTCACTTTTGTTATCTCTATCGTTGCAACTTGAATCTCTTCTTGACCTAAAGATTCTTTAGTATAAGGATCACAAATATTTTCTCCTAATTTAAAAACATTAAAAATCGAGTCTTTTTTTACTAAGTTGCCACCTTGATTTAAAATAATTTCACCCATTGGTGTTATTTTTACAACCTGTATAGGGTAAATATTTCCTAATAAAGTGTTTGTGATTTGGGCAGATACAGTTTCAACTGCATTTTGTAATCTCATATTTATGCTAGTATCTGAATTTGACATGTCTAAAACTATTTTTGTAGTGTCTGACCATTTAATTTGTGATGTACCAACTACTATAACACGATAATCAATGATAAATTCAGCAACACTCTGTGAGCTTGTTTCGCCTGTAGAACGGTTCAGATTGTTATTTACTTGCATGTCAGCTCGTTGTATAGTTCCAACTAGCAAATAGTCAGCCCCGAGTTTTTGTCCAAGTTTTATTTTTTGTGATAAAGGTACTTCATTTGAAGCAATAAGATTGAGCTCTTTTTCCATGTCATGCGTATATGTTTTATCAATAACAGCAAACTTTCTTGACTGCGTCATATTTGTTGTTATTGCTTGAGCAATAATATCTGCAATTTTTGTTGAACTATAGCTCTGAGAACCGATTGTAAAACTACTCTGAGAAATATAAAATGGCATTACTGCTATTGTACGACGATTTTGTGTGCCGATTCCAGGAGCTTTAAAACTAGTTTTAATTGTTGTTTTAGTAATGCTAACAGTTGCTTCATACTTTTTATCATCGCATTTTTCTACATGGATTATTGTATAACTATCAGCTTTTCCATCTGTAATTTTTTTTATTTTACTATTATACTTATAATCTGAAGTGTCACTATTAGATGATTGAGTAGATGTATCATCTACTAGAATCTCTTTTTTAATGCTCACACCGTTTAATTGCCCGATAGCTTCTGCTATTGCATTATTCACAGCTTCTTCTCTGCTTTGACCAACACCTACACCCTCTGCAGTTTTAGTTTTTTTATCTATAATTAGATCAGCATGTAAAAAGGTAAAACTGATAAAAACCGTAGTTAAAAGATATTTAAACATTTTTTTACCTTAAAAATCATTTGTAGAGTTAACTACTTGGGATGTTCTTGATTCATATTTAATTACTTTGTGTTGTTGTTGAACTATAGGTTCAATTTTTTTCTTACCTGCATTAACGATATTGTTAGCATTCTCTAGTTGTGCATATGACCATGTAACCACAGAACCAACATGTAAAATACCATTTTCATCTGTTACTTCCCATATTTTTACTTGACTAGTTCCTCTTAACTTAAAGTTTGAGTTACTATTAAGCTTTTTAAAACTTTTGTCAAGAGTTTCTCCAATAGTGTCTCTTGATTCTTGTTCGTTAGATACTATATTATTTTCAACTTCAGTTATTTTTTTAGCTACCTCGCCACTGATTGAATCTGCATCTACACTTTGTGCTGTTTGTATATTTGATTTCATAAATTCACCAATATATGATTCCGCAAACATTCGAGCTTTTTCTTTTGCATTTTGAATCTTTCTTTCATATTGTGATGCATTCTCTGTTTTTCCTACAACAGACCATCTTCCATAAGACAATAGCATTGGTCGTCCATTATTGTCATACACATATCGTAATCCAACTTCATCGAGATAGCCATTTTCTTGATTTGGTAATAAATCTTTGATATTAGAAGGTTTCCCTTTTACAAGTGTTTCTTTATGTCTAGAACTATCTTTTGCAAATTGAATTGTTTTTTCAGACATGACAGCAATGATGCCTAAATAAACAGTTTTTTTACCATTTCTATCAGTTGTAATTATTTTAGTTTGCACAGGTACTAATCCTGACATACTAGCAAATGATTTTTTTACCATTGACTTAGAAAAGTTATCTTTAAATAAAGTTTTTTTCTGCTCAATCGTTTGTTTTTGAATTTCACTTGGTGCTACACCTTGCTCTACGAGCATTTTATCTATCTTATTGTTAAGAACATCTACCGCTTTATCTAGCATATTTCCAATTTTTCCTTGTTTGGCTTGTTCTTTTAGTTTTGCAGGTGTAAATTCATTGGCATTGGTTGAATCATTCTCAAAAAAATCTGCAATAGATTCTGAAGAAAAATCACCATATGTTTGTTGCACAAAATCTGCTCTTAAATTTAACATAGCTTTGTCATATGTTAATCCAAGTTCTTTTCCATACGCTGCATCAAGAGGACCAACTCTTACCGTTGCTTCTCCATAAAAAAATGTTTTACCATTTTCTGACATACCAATAGTGATTCCAAATTTGTTTTCAAAATCTTTTTTCCAATCCATTAATGTTTCAGGTTGTTCTCCTGCATCAATATTAGCATTAGAAAGGTTATTTTGATTTTCATCTACACTTTGTAATGAAACATCTTTTGAGGCAGATGGTGGCATGGAATCAATCAATGGTGGAGGTGGCGGAGATGGTAGCGTAGCTACAACAAATAAGTTTTGTAGCTCTTGTTGGATTCCTGCAGCCTCCCATCCATTCATTCCACTTTGCCATACTAATGTATTTGAACTTATCGTGCCATCATTTGTCATTTTCTGTAGTTGTGTAGTAGAAAATGGACCTTTTTGTTGATTATTAATCATGGCATGATAATCAGCTATTAATTGAGTAGAAAGAACTGTTGCTGATATGAAGCTTATTGATATTATTTTTTTTATATTTAAAATCACTTTTATCCTTCGCATTATATTAAATTATTTCTATTAAAAAGTATGTAATGTAATTACAACATTACTCCTAAAAAATTACCATGCAGCAGAGTCATTACTGCCACGCTTTCCAATAATTTTTTCATCTTCCCAGAAAGCTAAACCTGTATTTATATCTGTAAGTGACATTTGGAAATAGTATTCCACTTGTTGAGTGCTACTATCTACTGTTACATTTCTTTGGATAATTTTTCCAGAAAGGGATAAATCTGGTGAAATCATTTGACCTTTTCCTGCGACAGTTTTTTGGTTAAACTCTTCATGTCCACGAAGGTCATTTCTTGTTTGCATCGCCATTTGGTCTTCAGCTCCATGAATCCCAACCGCTGTAGTCACAACAACTTTTCCACTTTTAAGTAAAGCAACCCGAATTTTTTTCACGAGTTGGTCTGTGTCTATATGTTGCATTGTATCATTTAAGATTCTTGAAACAACTAATACATATCTTCCACCATTTGGTTTACTGATAGCACCTGAAGCAATAAGTGATTGTGTCATATCTTGTGCCGCAGATTGAAAATCACGGTAGTCTAAGCCCATAACTGCAGACGCTTCTTTGTCGTTATGTATATCTATATTTTGAGTTTTCGGAGCACACCCCGTTGTGAGGATAGCTATGGTAGCTACTGTTGAAATTAATCCTAGTTTGATTGTGTGTTGCATATTATTTTACCTTCCTTTTTTAAGTATAATCGAAATGATGCTGATTTTGTATTTGGAGATGTAACATTGATATAGAATGGTTGATTTGGATACGCTGGGATAGTCGTCCACTCTGAGAGTATTGTATCAATTGTAAAATCATTTTCATCAAGCCATATAACACTATATTCAACTTTGAAATAATGGTCTGTCAAATTCATACCCGTTATTTGAGCTTGCATAAAGCCATCTTTTTTTTGTCTTTCTTTGATATCTTTAATTACTATATCACCACTAGAACAGCGATCTGTAATTTGAACAATTGGATCTGGTTGGAGAGTTTTATCACAACCCACGAAGGATAGTAAAATCACAAGCGATAATATGATGTGTTTCATTTTTTTAAAGCCTTATTAAAGTATAGCTTACTTGAGAAAGTGCTGATGGCATTCTAACAAAAACTATAGCATTTTGTGCTAAACCTAAATCAATATTAATACTTTGAGTGCCAACTTTTAATTCAAGGCGCTTATCTTTTGGCATAGTGATTCTTGATATTTGATACTCTTTTGGTAAGTTTTCCCAAGTTCTTGTATCTGCTCTTGTTGTGAGTGCTTGAAATAAACCTAAGGCTAAACCCGCATATTGACCTAGTTCTTCTTGTAATTGATATTGAAGGTATGTCTTAATTAAAGTTGAAAATAGTGTTCTTGTAACAACATCTCTATAGCCATATTGAAATTCAGTTAAAATAACTCTATCCATACTAGCAAAGCTTTGTGTTGTAGAGATTAATTTATCTTTATTAAAAACAGTCAAATTTTTAGTAGCGAGATTTTGTGTTACCATTTTTGGAAGAGCTATTCCCGTATATAAAACTTTATTTGTAAATAAGAATAAAGGGACATCTACTCTAAATTCTTCTTTTTTAGGTGCTAATCCATTTGAATAAATAATCCAAACATTATTTATTCTCTTTTTTTTACCGTCTAAAATATTTTCCACCATGACTAAATCAGCTTTAACTGCTTTACTATTTGGAGTCATTCCATGCACCTCTTTTAATATATCAGCAGATTTTATATAATCTTTTTGTGTGGCAAAGAATATACCAGCTAAATAATTTGTAAAAGGGTTTATAAATTCAGGATATTTTTCAAATTGATTTAAAGTCGGGTATTTATTAGCTAGCATTTTATCAATTTCTGAATTACCAATAGTTTTGCTAATATCTAATGAGAGAGTAGATTTTTTTCTTTTATCAGAAGTTCTATTAGAAGCAATTTTTGCTTTTTCATCAGTTTCTTTTTGACTAATTGCTTCGTTTTGTTTATTTATTAAAGCAGAATAAGTTTCTTTTGCTCTACGCTGTCTGTCTATTGCACGATTAAGTTCTACTCTTGCTTCATCCATCTTGCCTAGTGCCATATAATCAATAGCTTTATAGGTATTTACTATAATGGCATCAGTCATAGTCGCATGATAATCAACTACTGTATCATTGAGTAAAAGTTGTGCTATTAAATCACTAGTACTTCCAAGTAAAATTTTTTCATCATGATATTTAATAATTCTTTCTGCTTCATCAAGTCTTTTTAAACTATTTTTATAATCATTAGCATAAAGATAACTATTACCTGCATATAATGTTTGTAACTGATTTGATTCATCTAATTCAGATTCCAAATCTTTCTCTTTATCTGATTCTATTGCTGCCACACGATAGTTACCACTCAAAGTTGCTTCATGTGCTAGAGAAATTGCAGGTGCATTTATACTCGTACAACCAGTTGAAATTGAGATTATGCTTAAGGAGAAGAGAGCATATTTTAAATATTTTTGCATATGATGGAACTTCCTTTGATATTTTTTATCTAGTTAGTGGAGTATATCATATCAATGTTAGATTTTTAATTATGAGTATTCTTGAAGTACAAGCCCACTTTGATAGGGCTTGTACGAAAATATATTTTTAATTCATATCTGGTTGCGGAGTTGTACTTGTTGAGGCTGGAAGTATTGGGAGAGAAAGATTTGGTTTTCTTCCATCAAGTGTACCTAAAAAAGTTTCAATTGAGGTTGCTTCTTTATCTGTAATTGTTGTTCCAAGTTGGATTCGTCCCATTTCAGTAATTGCTTCTTTTAAACTCCAAACTTTTCCATTATGAAAATAGGGTGCTGTTTGAGTAATATTACGAAGTGTAGGTGCTTTTACCATCCCATTTGTGTCCCCTTTGAAATCACCTACATTTTGGTATTTGTAAGTTCCTGTGACATTGAATGGATTCATAGATTGACCTACTGCAAAGCCATTATGACAAGTTACACACCCTTTATCTATAAAAGTTTTAAGCCCATCTTGTTGTGCTTGAGTCATCGCATTTGTATCGCCATTTAAAAAATCATCATATGCTGAAGGTGTGACAAGAGTTCGCTCAAATAACCCGATTGTATCTGTTACTTTTTCAAAACTAATTTTGACATCATTGCCATACGCTTTTTTGAACTCATCTACATAACTTGGCATAGAAGTGACTGTATTTACTACATGCTCTTTTGTTGCTGCCATTTCTGGGTGTGCTTGGATTGGACCTTGCGCTTGTTCTTCTAAATTTTTTGCACGACCATCCCAAAATTGTGCATCAAAAAACACTGCATTATAAACAGTTGGTGAGTTTAAATGGTGTGGATTTGCAGTCCATTTATGCCCTATTGCAGCCGAGATTCCATCATCTCCGCCTTCGCTAAGATTGTGACAACTATTACAACTAATGATTCCACTTTTTGAGAGTCTTGGGTCAAAATAGAGTTGTTTACCAAGTTCTATTTTTGCCTCTGTAATTGGATTTTTTGCATCATCTATGAGTTGCATAAGCTGTGATTTTGAGCTAGGTATCGCTTTGAGACCCGCCTCTTTTGCTTGGTCCACTAAGTTTGAAGCTGTGAGTGAGAGTGTTGCTACTGCCATTGAAAGAACTATTTTCATCTATTATCCTTATAATTATTATTACTTTCGAGTCTAGATTTTATCACTGAGATACTTAAAAAGTAATCATAAATATAAAGTAATTTTATTTTGAATTTAACTCCATCATTCAAGAATAACCGTAAAATTCTTTGAGTCTACATAATTCCTCCATACTGTTTTAGTAAAATTATGGTAAATGAGAGGAGTTTAGAATGAAAAAAAGTGCTTTTACTATGGTTGAATTGATTTTCGTCATTGTTATTATTGGTATTTTGGCAGCTGTTGCGTTGCCACAATTTAGGAATGTTGCTAGAAATGCAAAGGTTTCAAATTTTACAAAGATAATCGGAGACATAAAGTCTGGTGCTGTTAGTGCGTATGTGAATGAGAAGCATTTAAACAAGATGAGTAATATTCTCCTTTCGGATATTTTGGATATAGACGGAAATGATTGGAATACAAGTTCCGATACAAATAGCACGGCGGATGGTACAACTGCGTATGAGTATTCTGATGCTATTGATGAGGTTTATGCACTTATAACACTCAACAATGGTGATGGGAATACAACAGGTATGAATGAGGCGAATCTAACTGTCAAGATTGTGCTTGGGGACACGCCTGTGGCAAAAGAAATTTCGCAAAAAATGGGTTTGGACCCTGATGGAAATAGCACAAAAACAGTAATTTACGACTTAGAATAAGGGGTTATAGCCCTTTATGCAAAACCTCAAATTCAAAAAAGCTTTTAGTATAATAGAACTT
>CAMCYC010000068.1 GCA_945883795.1 Sulfurimonas crateris
AATGTTTTCCATAAAAAGCCTTTTCTATTTTGTGAATTTTATTTTGTTCTTGATAGAGAATTATACTGTTTATAGGGTTTGAAAAGGCTTTTTAAAATTCAATTCTACATAAATTGTGGTTATATTTGCTAATTTGCAAGTGACTCTAATATAAAAGAATAAAAATATTAATATAAAATAATTTTAGAAATCCCTAAATATAGGGATTTCTAAATATCTTTTTTTTTGAATTAGGTATGATGAAAGGAAGATACATTATATATTCTTAAAAAGTATTTATAAATATATATTTATATTTTTTGGATAGAATTTTAAAAAGAAAACAAGGAAAATAAATGAGGGTAAAAAAAGAAAACGAAAAGAAAGAAGACTTCATGAAAATGATAAGAATAGAGAGAGAGGCTTTAGAACAATTAGAAGAACTAAAGACTACTCGAAAAACAACTATGCAAAAACTCATCACAGAAGCTATTAACGGATAATCATATCCTCTAAAGTTGTATTTTCAAATATCTCTTGCATAGCTTTTTTAGCGGTAATCCATTTGTCGTGTAGGATACATTTTTCTCTTTTATTACACGAACCATTCCCAATAACACATTTTTCTTGATGGAGATTTTCTTTGACAGCTTCTAAAATATCTCCTATTTTTATGATGGCTAACTCTTTTTCGATACTGTATCCACCCTCTCGTCCCCTTGAAGATGAGATAATACCCCCATCAACCAACAAAGTCATAATTTTTGTCATATATTTATAAGGGATTGAGAGTTTTTCTGAGATATCTTTTGCAGTGTATTTATTGTTTGCGCCATTTTGGACTATAAATGTTACGATTCGAATTGCATATTGTGAAGTGGTATTGAGTTTCATAAATCCCCTTATTTTTTCTTTTTAGTAGTAAGTGATAGCTACAAAAAATATCACTACAGACAACCACAGAGTAGGTATAATTCGATATCTTAACGAAACTTCACTTAGACCCATAAAATGCTCTATCACCAAATAGCCTTTCAAAAAAGTAGTGATAAGGAGTAGGGCTACAAAAACACTGCTTACCCTTTCAAACCATCCTAAAATAAAAGCAAATAAAGAAAAAAAAAGTAGAGTTATCCAAATTTTTGTGATTTTTTCCATAATGAGTCTACCTTAGGATGTAAAGTAATGGAAATAAAACAATCCATAATAAATCAACCATATGCCAATAAGATGCTCCAGATTCGAGTCCTCTATGTTCCTTTTGTGTATAAAGCCCAGCTTTTGTGTTTAGATAGAGATGGGTTAAAATAATCATTCCAAGCACCACATGCATAAAATGAAACACAGAAAGAATTAAATAAAACATAAAAAAACTATTTGTACTTAGGTTTATCCCAGCAGAGTATTTACTACCAAGCTCAAACATTTTGATAAGGAGAAAAATCCCACCAAATCCAATAGCACCAAAGAGATAGTAAGAAGCCTTAGTAAAACTTTCACTTGTATTGATAGTTTTGATAATCTTCACTGCTTGTACTACAAAATAGCTACTTGTGATAAGCAACACAGTATTTGTAAAACCAAATCTTTGGTCTAAAAGAAGTTGTGAGGTGTTGAATATCTCTACTTGACTTTGTCTTGAAATCGCAAACCCAATAAAAAATAATCCAAAAGTAAGCAATTCAATATAAATGACAATCCATACCCCAAAATCTCCAGAAGGATAAGCTAATTTTTCTTTTTCCATAGTGAAATGATAGCGAAGTTGTTTTAAATACTACCTTAATATAGAATTAAAACTATTTTGTTATTATTTCAAACACTACTTAAAGGTAGAATTTAAAAAATGGGTTATTTATGACAGAACGAATTACAAAAAGTATGGCTAAAAATATTTATTATGGTGGTGGATTATTCGCTTTATTAATATTTTTAGGTTTATCTTTTGATACGGTACAACAGATACCAAAACGCTCAAATCAGATAAATATGAGTGAATCTGTTGTTGCTGGAAAAGCACTTTGGGAAAAAAATAATTGTGTTGGGTGTCATACACTTATAGGCGAGGGAGCCTATTACGCACCAGAACTTATGAATGTATTTCAAAGAAGAGGTGATGGACATGAGGCTAATTTTAAAAACTATATGCAAGGTTGGATGGCAGCACAGCCACTGAGTGAACCAAATAGAAGAAAAATGCCTCAATTTAATTTAAATGCTCAAGAGGTCAATAGTTTAGCAGACTTTTTAATTTGGACATCCAAAGTCAATGCCAACAAATGGCCACCAACAATCGAAGGATAAGGAGAATTCATGAAATATAGTTCACAAGCGGTTGCAAAACCGTATTTTATTTTTGCATTAGTTCTCTTAGCTGGAGAGATTTTATTTGGTTTGCTCATGGCAGTACAATATTTATATGGTGATTTTTTATTTCCACTCATCCCATTTAATGTTTTAAGAATGGTGCATACCAATCTGCTTATAGTTTTGATACTTTTTGGTTTTATGGGGGCTACTTATTATCTCATCCCCGAAGAGGCTGAGAGGGAACTTTGGAGTCCAAAACTAGCAATTATCACTTTTTGGGTTTTTGCAGCTGCTGGAGTTGCTACTATTTTAGGCTACCTTTTTGTTCCCTATGCAACACTCACAGAACTTACTTTTAACAATCTCCTTCCAACGATGGGGCGAGAGTTTTTAGAACAACCACTTCCTACAAAAGTAGGTATTGTACTTGTCGTTGTTTCTTATGTTCTCAATACTGCCATGACTGTATTAAAAGGGAGAAGAACGGTTATTACAACTGTTTTAATCACTGGGCTTTTAGGACTTGCAGTGTTCTTTTTATTTGCTTTTTATGTGCCTGAAAATTTGATTGTTGATAAATTTTTATGGTGGTTTACAGTGCATTTATGGGTTGAAGCTACTTGGGAACTTATTTTGGGTGCAATTTTAGCATTTGTCCTCATAAAAGTAACAGGAGTCGATAGAGAGCATATCGATAAATGGTTATATCTTATCATTGCGATGACTATGGTTTCTGGTATTTTAGGAACAGGACATCATTTCTTTTATATGGGAGCGCCTGAATATTGGTTATGGATTGGGTCAATTGCATCTGCTGCTGAACCATTGCCATTTTTCTTTATGATTTTATTTGCTTACACTATGACAAAAGAGAGAAGAATAGAGCACAATAATCGTATGGCTCTTACATGGGCAAAAGGAACTGCTGTTATGGCATTTTTAGGAGCTGGGGTTTGGGGTTTTATACATACTTTAGCACCTGTTAATATGTTTACTCATGGCACGCAACTGACAGCAGCTCATGGGCATTTGGCTTTTTATGGTGCGTATATTATGATTATTTTTACAATCATCTCGTATGCAATGCCAATTTTGCGAGGTCGTCCTTATGGAAATAGCCAAAAAGCACAAAACTTAGAATTAAAAGCATTTTGGATGATGAATATAGGAATGTTAGGATTAACTCTTGCTCTTACAACCGCTGGAATTATCCAAATACTTGACCAAAGAGTTGGAACTGAACTGATTGGATTTATGGAGTCACAAGCTTCAATCGCTGGAGTTTATACAATAAGAGCATTTTTTGGAGTATTAGTATTTGTTGGACTTCTAACATATTTTGCTAGTTTTTTTGTTAAAGAAAAAGTAAAATAACGCATGATTCATTACTTTTTAGAGTTTGAAGAGAGCATAGGGAAAGTTTGGGATAAATTTTTACATAAAAAAGTAACCAAATTTCATACACAACAGAGTGTCACACTCGCTGATATTGCAACTGCTCTTACTTTATTTTACCACCTTTTAGGTGGTGAAAAAGGTAAAACCATCCAAGCAACTGACAAACGAACTATGAATACAAAAAGAACACTTATAGAGAAAATCTCTTTTATGGGGAAAGAGTTTTATCTTCCATGGCAAGATGAAAAATCACTTTATCTTCCGCCAACTTTAGGATATTTTCCACACTACCAACACAATGAATTACACTATTATTGGCTAGTAGCGATGATGACACGCATGAGCGAAAATAAAACAAATAGCATCAAAGAAAATACCAAAATAAGTGAGTATTTACAAAAAAGATATGTGGGTTTTGAGCAATTTCATACTTATGCTACAGAGTACCTTAGCACTCAATTTGAACAGTTAGAGTTTATTAAGTCTTCTTCTTTAGAAAATCATGAAGATTTACTAAACAACTATCCAAATCCTTTATGGATATATCCTCATTCTTTTTCTAAGAACAAAAGAGATACACAAAATAGTGATGAAGAAGAGCTTCAAAGGTCACATGAAAAACAAAAAAACGATTCGTTAGCGATGAAAAAAAAGACAAATACCCTCGATGATAAAAAAGAAACAGATGGTTTTTTGGCTTTTTTACCCGAATCTTTGATGAGTATTTTTGAACAAGTCAATGTTGATAGGATGGAAGATGACAGTTTTGATGAAAATGCTTTGTATCATGCAGAGGATTTAGATGAGATAACTTTAGGGAAAAAACAAGCCAATTTATCTTCAAGAATCAAGATGGATTTGGAAATGGCACCCGATATGCGAGAGATTTACCCTCTAGGAAAAGGTCATTTTATTGATGAATGGGACTATAGAAAAGATGCGTATCTCAAAAATTATGTTCGTATCAAACCACAAGTTACGATAAATGTAATCCCCATAGAACTCCCCTTTAGGCTTAAAAAGAGTGTTCAAAAGATTCAAAAAGCTTTGGATATATTGGCACTTGAGCGGATAAAAAATGATAGATTACCTTATGGCGACGAGCTGAACCTTGACACTTGGATTGACTATAAAGGGCATCAAAATAAATCTTTGCACCACCAAAACTTTTACACCACTTTTGAAAAAAAAACAAGAGATATTGCTACACTTATCTTAGCAGATGTTTCACTCTCAACTGAAGGCGGTATCACTCAAGATACAAGAATTATAGATGTTATCAAAGATGCTTTGATGGTTTTTAGTGAAGCATTAGAAAAACTGCATGACAAATTTGCCATATACTCTTTTTCATCACTCCAAAATAAAAAAGTTTATTTTACGATTATCAAAAATTTTAAAGATAAATATGATGCGCTTATTCGTGGTCGCATTGATAGCATGCAACCTTTTTACTACACAAGATTAGGAGCTGCTATAAGAGAGGGTGCAAAAATTTTAGAAAAGCAATCCTCACATAATAAACTGCTTCTTATTATAAGCGATGGTAAACCAAATGATGAAGATAGATATGATGGAAGATATGGGATAGAAGATACCAAAAAAGCGATTGAAGAGGTGAAAAAAAAAGGGATTACCCCTTTTTGTATCACTGTGGATTCGCAAGGGAGGGACTATCTCTCTTATTTATTTGGTAAAAATGGTTTTACTATAGTCAAAGATGGGCAAAAATTACCAAAAGTGATACCAGAAATTTATATAAACTTAACAAAATAAACAAAGGAACAAAATGTCAAATATATATTATAAACCACAATCAAATGAAGTGGAGCTTTTCAAAGCGAGTGCTAACATGAAATTACCAGTGCTTATCAAAGGTCCAACGGGATGTGGAAAAACAAGATTTATAGAATATATGGGTGAAAAATTGGGGCGAAAAGTATATACCGTTGTGTGTCATGATGATTTAAGTGCTGCTGATTTAGTAGGTCGTCATCTTATAAATGAACATGGGACATTTTGGCAAGATGGACCACTTACAAAAGCGGTGCGAAATGGGGGAATTTGTTATCTTGATGAGATAGTTGAAGCCAGAAAAGACACCACTGTTGTACTGCATTCACTAGCTGATTATAGAAGAGTTTTACCCATTGATAGAACGGGTGAAATTATAGAAGCACATAAAGATTTTATGCTAGTAGTTTCCTATAATCCAGGATACCAAAACCTTCTTAAAGGGATGAAACCAAGTACAAAACAAAGATTTATCTCTTTGGAATTTACCTATCCAAAGGAAGAGATTGAAAAAGAGATTGTGATAAAAGAGAGTGGAGTAGATGAAAAAATAGCCTCAAAACTTGTTTTAATTGCAGCGAGTATCCGAAATCTTGATGATACACAAGAAGCGGTGTCAACTAGGCTTTTGGTATATGCAGGTAAACTTATAGTAGAAGGATTTGACCCCTATGAAGCTTGTGTTCATTCTATTATCTACTCTTTGAGCGATGAAGCAGAGCTTATAGAGGTACTTAAAAAACTTGTAAAATTACATTTTATTTAATAAAGGATAATAATTAATGCAATTCGTCTTTATAATCATGATACTTTTAACTTCCAATATTGTAGCTTTAACACTTCCTCAAGCTTTAGAAGAGTTACAAAAAAACAATATAAAGTTACAAATATCAAAACAACAAATAAAAAAATCATACCAAAAACATGAGCAAAAAAACGCCCAATTGTATGGTTCTGTTGATGCTATGAGTTCTATCACAAGATACAATGAAAAAAGAACTTTAGCTCCTCTAGCTCCCCCAATATCGCTAAATGTAGCTACAAGTGATACACTTTCTAGCATGGGAGTAAGTTATAATGTAACTCTTTTTAATGGATTTAAAGATAGTTCACAAATAGAGCTTTCAAGTCTTACAACACAGCTTGAACAAACCAAATACACACTCACACAGTCGCAATTAGAATTTAATGTCCAAACGCTTTTTTGTGATATTGCAACACTTCAAAAAAATCTTCTCACTTCTAAAGAGTATCAAAAAGCACTCCAAAAAATTTATGATTTTACCAAGCATGCGTATGATTTAGGAAAAAAGTCGCAACTTGAACTGCTTAAAATAGAAGCGGATTTACAAGAGTCGCAGAGTGTTTTGATAGAGGTAGAAACAAAAATTGCTATTTTCAAGTATGCTTTAAGTATTTTAATCTATGGAGAAAAAAGAGATTTTGAGATAGAAGATTTAGAAGAAAATAACGCAATAGTAGAGTTAAACTTAGAAAATCTTCCAAAAATAAAACTTGCCAATTTGGGAGCAAAAATAAAAGAGAAGTCTATGCAAAGCATCAAATCAGAGCATTATCCTAAAGTGATTTTCAATACAAGTTATAGTGATATTTATGGTGATGGGGAGAAAGAAAATATTACCACTGCAACTCTGAATCTTTCATGGAAACTCTATGATTTTGGTGTAAGAGAAGCCCAAGTACAAGAGGCAAAAATTGAGCAAATAGAAGCCAAACTTGAAGTGCAAAAAACAAAAGAGGAGTTATCACAAAGTATCTATGAAGCACAAAAAAATATTGAAAAAAATGAACAACTCCTCAAAAGTGCTACCGCAAATCTCAAAGTTGCACAAAAAACAAAAGAGATAGAAGAGGTTTTGTATAAAGAGGGGCAAAAAGATATTAGTGATTATCTCCTCTCATTGGCAAAATTTACACAAAGTGAAACAAAACTCATGACCACAAAATATAGTTTGCAAAAATCAAAATACTATCTCAATACTCTTACAAAGGAATAATCAAAAATGAAAAAAATCGTACTAATAATTTTTATAGCAGGGCTTATCTTTGGAGGTTTTACACTTATAAAATCAAAAAAAGAGGAGCAAAGCAACCAGCCAACTGCATTTGTCGTTAAAGAGATTGTACTACCACTTGAGCAAAAGCAAATAGAAGATAATTTTGAGTATTTTCAAGCTAAAAGTGAAGCCATTCTCAATCCAAAAATAGCCACAAAAATTTCTGGCTATATCGAAAATATAAAAGTCAAAGAGAATCAAGTGGTACAAAAAGGGGATATTTTAGTACAAATTGAGGCAAATGAGTACGAAAATAATCTTAAACAATCACAATTTTTAATCCAATCATCCAAAAAAAGTATCGAAGCATTAGAACTTTCATTAGAATCACTCAAACTTGATAGCGATTTAGCAAAAACACAGCATGAAACAAATCAAAAGTTATATCAAATAGGTGGCATCGCAAAAGAGAAACTTGATTTTTCCACCATCACATGGAAACAAAAAGAATCAAAATATCAAAGTACTGTTGAATCTATCAAAGCAAAAGAGTATGAACTCCTAAGTATCACAGCATCACTTGCTTCAAAAGAGGCACTCCAAAGTTATTACACGCTCAAATCCCCAATAAACGCAACAGTTGAAAAGATTTTACTTGATATTGGAGATTTAACAAATCCAAATCAGCCAATTATAACTCTTGTTTCAAATGAAAAAAAACTTACATTTTCCTATGCTAGCGATGCAATTAAACCTCTTCAAGAAGTATTTTTTGAAGATGAGCGAATAGGATATATTGATTTTATAAGTCCAAGTAGTGAAAACTTTTTGCAACTTGCTACTATCAAACTTACAAAAAAACTCGACATCACAAATAATGCACTTGTGTCGATTAAAGTGAAAATCAAATGATTAGAATACTTGTGAGAGGGATACTCAATCGTCCCTATTTTATCTATTCTTTTTTAGCACTTTTTGTTTTTGTGGGAATCAATGGATATTTCAATCTTGATAGAAAACTTTTTCCAAACTCCAATCGCCCTCAAATAGCAGTGGTAATTGTAGAACCTAGTAGTTCTGCTAAAGATATGGCAGCAAATGTCGCCATGATAGTTGAGCGAGAACTTTATACGATTGATTATATTAGAAAAGTCTATTCAACTACTATTGATGAAGTGAGTGTGATAAATGCAGAATTTGAATACGAAAAAGATTTAAATACCGCTGCAAGTGATGTCAAAAATGTTCTTGATAGAATCAAATCAAAACTTCCAAATGATATTAATAACCCACAAATTCATAAAATTTCAGCAGCAACTGCACCAATTATCACTTTTGGAGTCTCCTCGCAATCCCTTTCTCTTATAGATTTAAGACAACTTATAGAAGATGCTATTAAAGAGGAGTTTTTAAAAATTGGCGGAGTGGCGAATGTTGATATATTTGGTGGATATAAAAAAGAGTTGCAGATAAAATTAGATTTGCAAAAAATCCAAAACTTAGGGCTTAATATTCAAAATATTATAGCTACCATACAATCAAATAACAAAGATTATGCAGTAGGAAGTGTGGATACGCAAAATAGTAAAATATTGCTCAAAAGTCAAAATCAAAAAGACTCCCTTTCTTTGCTTTTGCAACTTGAAGTTGCTCCAAATATTAAACTCAAAGATATAGCAACGATTGGGTTTGACAATTTTTATAACACGGCTCTTTATAGAGGGAATGGTAAAGATGGATTTGCTTTAACGATTCAGAGAAATCTCGATGCTGATGTGATAAAAACGATAGAAAAAGTTGAAGAAAAATTAAAAATACTGCAACAAAAATATCCAACAATACAATTTGAAATCACCGATACTCAAAAAACAACAATAGAACAAAGTACAAACAATATGTTTGAATCACTAAGAGATGCAATTATTATGTCTATGATTGTGGTTTTTATATTTTTGGCTTCATTTAGGCAAATTATTGTAGTGCTTCTTACTATCCCAATAGTCTATATTTCGACAATTGCTTTAATGTGGGTTTTTGGGATGGAATTTAATACTATCACCCTTACAGGGATAATCTTAGCCCTTGGGTTATTGCTCGATGATACCGTTGTTGTGGTGGAAAATATTCAAAGACATTATGAAAATCTCCATGAAGATATGGAAAAAGCGGTGGAAGATGGAACAACTGAGATAATGTTTGCAGATTTTTCAGGGACTCTCACTACGATGGTGGCACTCTTTCCTATCCTTTTTGTAGGAGATTATCCACAAACTATTTTTGGACCACTTATTGGTGTTTTACTTTTAGCACTCGGTGCTTCTTATATCGTTTCTATAACTTTTGTGCCACTTATTTCAAAAAAAGTTTTGAAGCTTGATTTTTATGGGATGAAATCAATTGAGAAAAAGTTTGAAACGATAAGTGATGCAATCAACAATTTTTTTGTAGGATTTTTCACAAATGCTATTGAGTCAGCTTTGAAAAGTAAACTTAT
>CAMCYC010000069.1 GCA_945883795.1 Sulfurimonas crateris
CAACTAAACCATCAAGACCTAAATCTAAAGCAGTTGTACCAGCTATTGGAGCTACCATAAGGTGAGTAGGTTTTAGAATACAATTTAAACTATATGCTCCACCTGTAGAAGTGATATCTGTAGTACAACCTGGAATTAAACCTGTTGCATCATAACCACTTACACTTACATTATATAAGAAACCATCAACTGCTTTACCGCTAATGCTGTATGTTGAAACAGAAGAAGAACTACTAGAAGAGCTACTGCTTGATGTACTAGTGTCACTAGAAGAACTACCACAACCGCTAAAACCAACGGCACCTAATATAGCAATACTTGCTACTAAACTAACACTTTTTGAAGTAATTTTTTTACTCATTTGAACCCTTTAAAATTAAAAATTGCTAGCATTTTATCATGTTAAGTCTTAATCTTTTTTCTTTATAGGAAAATTTACTGAAATATCTCACAATAGCTTGCCAAAAACTCATTTCAAAGTCGAACTGATACCTTTCATTTGTGAACTTTTGCATAGTTGCAGTTCTAACATCAGTAAACTAACAAAAATATTATGATAGGATGTGGTGTAATTTAATAAAAGGTGGTTCAGTGAAAGTTTTAATTTTCGTTTTAGCGACGGTTTCTTTTTTGTTTAGTGCAGTTGACATCAATAGTGCAAGTGTTCAGGATTTATTATCCATTAAAGGTATTGGTCCTGCAAAAGCAGAGGCTGTCATGGCATATAGAAAAGAGCATTGTTTTAAAAATATTGAAGAGATAGTGAATGTAAAGGGTTTTGGTTCAAAATTCTTAGAGACGAATAAAAATAATCTCACAGCGGGTGCTTGTAAAAAATAGTGTCAATCACCGCCATTTATGGCGATGATATTTCTCATGCATATTAGCGTTTGAGGGGATTTCCATTTGGAACATCAACTCCACCTAAACTTCTAATTATTTCTGGAATTTTTATATCTAACTCATGGATTTTTTCTAATTTTTTTGTGTCGCTAATCCCTAAAGTCGTAGACCAAGTTATGAGTGTTGGCATTCCAAGAACTATTTTTTTATTATCTTTTTCTACATACAGATACATAGAACATGGGGCAAATATTGCTGCTATTGGAACACCATTTTCACCATCAAATTCATGCATCGAAAAAGGGATATGGCAAATTGCATAAGACCAAAATGCCGTAAATGCTGGCATGACATCCTCTTCACTATTAAAACTCTCTTTGATATTATAAAATCCAGCGATTACAAAACCCTCTTTTTGAAATGCTGTCTGAAATTTTTCTTGAAATTTTTCAAGGTATTCATCAATATCATCCACTTCACCAATAGGGATTTCAAAATTCATCATAGTATCTTGTGGGAGTTTTTGAAATGGTATATAGCTTTTTTTGCCACCTAATTTTTGGCTTATTAGATTATCAAGTGGTTCAAATGATTTGATAAAAGGTTCTCGGATTGTTACATCAGAAATTTCTAAAATATCCAAAATTGCTTCAGGCGTAAGGTGTGCTACAACTGTTTTCATGTCAGATTTTTTTCTGTAATTGAGCAAGTTAAATGGGCTAAAACCACCAAGTCTTGGGTCTTTATTAAGTAATGGTCTAAGTGTTTTTTCATCTAAGATAGAAGAAAAACCAATATTATCCAAAGCTGTACTTCCAGACATTTGAGCATAAGCATCATTAACCCTATGATGTGGGTCATTTAAAAAGAAACCTATTTCCTTTAAATCTTGTTTGGCAAACTCATCAAATCTTTTGTCATTTTCTTTATCAAAAGTATAAACAACAGCAATATTTTTTGCTTGCGATTCAATTGTTTTTACACTCTCTTGAGCATATCCTTGAATGTTCAAAAACACCATGCCTATTATTGCAAAAGACATTATAGATTTTTTCATGTAAAACCTTTATTTATTTTTAGGCAACAATTTTATCACCTATTTTTATAGTTCCGTGTGTAAGAGTTTTCACAAAAACTCCTCTATCATCTTTTAAAATTTTTGGTAACTTTTTATCAAGTACAGATAACCCATTACACAAGGTACAATTTTGAGTAATTTCTAAAATAACTTCACCAATTTGAAATCTATCACCTGCATGAAGATGGCTAATATCTGTATCAATAAGAATATTTTCACCTAATGCACCATGTGCGAGTTCTATTTCTTTATCTTTAGCTAAAGCATAAGCACCCAGTGTTGTAACTAAGATTAATCTATTGCTATTTTTTGCATAAAATTTATCACCTAATACACCATTTTCATCAATTTCTATTATCTCTTTTTCAAATCTTTTTTTATCATCATTTGTTGTTATAAAAAGCTTTAAAACTTTATTTGGCTGTGACATTTTTTTATTTTGACCTATTATATTTAAAATCTTTATATTCTGTATTTTTGTAAAAAAATAAAAACATGCTTGTTTGATTTTATCGAATTTTTAACTATAGAATCTATATTAATTTCTCTGGCAAAAAGAACGATATTTAGAAAAAAAAAGGAGAAAAAGAATGTTTTTGATTGTAGTACGCAAGTTTTTGTACCCCTTTGTTTTGAAGATATGTAAAAATGTTACATATCTTCATGTAAGTAAAGATTACTTGATTTTAGATTTTGAAACTTTTGTATTACCTTTTAAATCTACCCAAGTCATAACGAGTTCATCACCAGCTTTTGCACCTTTAAATTTGAATTTAAAAATTGGATTTTTAGATAAAAATTGACTTGTTGACATATCAAATACAACTTTACCATTTACAACAGCGTTAATATGTGTGATAAAATTTGCATTGTTTTTATCACCTGTCTTTTTTTCTGCTACATCGTAAGTCATCATCTCATGTTGAGCCATAACCTTAACATCAACTATATCGCCTTTTATTTTTGCTTTAATTTTCATAAATTTCCTTTATATTATTAATTATAGAACGGTGAAAGGTTAAATCAACCTTCACAACCACCAAGAGCAACATCTAAAGTTTTCTTAGCTGAATAAAATTTACCATCAGTACCTTCAACAACTACTGTAATAGTTCCACTTTTTTTCATCTTTATTTTGATTGAATAATCAATAATTGCATCTTCACTCATTGTATATACACCAACAGTAGCCTCAGGATTTGCATCTTGGAAAATAGCAACTGATTTTGCTGGAATATCTGATTTAATATCAACAGGAATTGCTCCACCATTTGCAGCAACATCTGGAGCTACTAACTTTATACCTTTTTCAATAGTCGTAGTAGTACCATAAAGCTTCATCATAGCATCATTTACCGAATGTGCTTGCCAAGTCTCTGGCTTTGTTGTTCTATAATCTTCTGCACTTACATTTGCTGGAACAAAAGCAACAACAGCTGCTAATGCGCCAAGACTTAAAAATTTTCTTCTTTGCATGTATCTTTCCTTTTGTTTTATTTACTTGTGTTGACCATATAATCAACTATAGATTTAAATTTATCTTCCGATAAATCCGCACCACCTTTTGGAGGCATACCATTTATACCATCAAGACCATTTTTATAAACTGTTGCCATACCTTTATCTGTAATTTTTGCCCACGCTGGTTTATCACCAACTACAGGTGCACCCATACCATCTGCACCATGACACATTTTACAACTATCTTCATAAATTTTCTTTGCTTCATCTTGAGGATTTGCAACTTCTTCTACCACTGGTAAATCTCTCACTGTTGACATTGGTGGTAAGAAATCACTAATTCCACCGTTTTGAATACGACTTACTTGAACAGTTGGCTTTTGACAATCTTTCATACAACGATCAGCTGGTTTTATTTTTGCAACACCAAAATTAAGAGGATTTGCGTAATACTTACGAACACCTTGAAGTGAATTAGGACCAGCTATATTTGGTTCAAATCCATCGACATTTGGCATTTTAATTTTTAAGAATTTCTCTCTATTTAATACATATTCTTCATCAACTTCTTCACCAGCAATACTCATCTCATTTGTATATAAAATATATGCAGAAAGTGCATACACTTCATCATCTGTTAGAGTTTTTGACATAGGGTGAGGCATACCATCTCTTATATACCACCAAAGAGTACTTGCTTGTGGCCAATACGAACCAAATACACGAACAGGACCATCTGCGTCTGGATTAACTCTTTGATTTTTGAGTGTTTTTTGAAGCTCTACTGCATTACCTTTGGAAAGTGCTGGATAACTACCACTACCTGAACCAAAGTCACCATGACAGCTCACACATTTTGCTTCATAAACTGCTTCACCATCTTCTACAGAACCTTCACCCTCTGGCAAACCAGTTCCATCTGCCATAACATCTTTATCCCATGCTTTAATTTCATTCGCAGTTGGCATACGACCATTTGTATAGCCACCTTTGAGTGTACTTTCATCCACATAGTATGGTCCTGTTTTTCCCTCTACGATAGGATAAACAATCCCACCATCAATAGTAAGTTGTTGTTTAGCTAGCACCGATGATGCCATCGCATTCTCTGTAAAACAACCGCCTATCAATAGTGCAACTGTAGCAGCTACTGAAGCAGAAATAATTAATTTACGATCTAATTTGAACATGATTTACCTTCCCTTCAGCTGTTACTTCCCAAGTTTCTACACCATTTCTATGATAAACACTTTCAACACCCATAACAGCTGTTTCTTGGTCGACTGTAGGCTGAATGTATCCCGCATCATCCATAGCACGAGATGTTAATAAAAGAACATCCCCTTTTTTGTAAGTATGCATATAACTCCATCGAGTCCAACACTTAGGAAGTACTAAACCTTTAAGTTTTGCAGGAACATAATTTTTACCACCATCAAATGATAAGTCAACACCAGTGATTGTGCCCATACCAGACCATGCAAGACCTTCAATTTCTATTAATTGTCCATTTTTAAGGTCTGTCCATGGAATTTCAGGAGATGGAGACACTACAGTTGAATTTACTTCATTTGCATAAAAATGTTGCACTGCTTGACCCGTTGGTTTGAGTGCAGTATATTTAGAAGTTTCCTCTTTACAATACCATGGTTCAGTAGCAAATTCTAATCTTTTTAGCCATTTTACACATAAGTTTCCTTCCCAACCTGGAAGAAGTAATCGCACTGGATAGCCTTGTTCTGGACGCAATGCTTCACCATTTTGTCCCCAAACAATCATGGCATCATCAAGAACTTTATCTACAGGAACTGTTCTACCCATTTCAGAGTTGTCACTTCCCTCTGCTAGCATCCATTGAGCTTCTGGTTTTAAACCTAAATCTTCTAGGATAGTTTTAATATAAACACCTGTCCACTCTGCACAACTCATAAAACCTTTTGCAAACTGTAAAGAGTTAAATTGAGGACCTCTCCACTCTTGCCCACCATTTGCTGGACATTCAATGAAATGAGTACGAGTTACACTTGGATAACGCTTGAGTTGTTCAAGTGTAAGAACGATTGGCTTTTCAACTAAACCATGAATCATTAAACGGTATTCGTTTGGGTCAACATGTGCAACACCGCCATGAGAACGGCTAAAAAATAGTCCATTCGGAGTTATAATTCCCATAGATTCATGAATAGGTGTCACAGCGATAGAAGCTCTATAATTACCAGAAGCCAAAAGTTCAGTATTCCTTCTAAGAACATTATGCTCATATTCTGATGGCATACCATAGAGATTTTTTGTAACAGGATCTCCCCACTTTTGACCCCATGGTACATGATGCATAATTGCTGAGTCATCAACCACAGCCTCTGAAGCAAATATGCTCGTACCTGCGATTGCAGTCATAGAAAGAGCTGCAGTTTTTCTAAAAAAATCTCTTCTGTCTAATATTTTATCATTAGATATAGAATTTTCTAAAGAATTTTTATCATTCATTTTTCTTCCTTTTTAGATTTATAAGACAATTTCATATAAAGTTTAGTTTTTGTTTTGAGAAGCTAGTGACAACTTACTGCCTCGTATTTATACTATAGCTAAACCTAAGTGTCTTAGTGTATTTTATCACTAATTTATCACAAAGTACATAGTACAATAATTTAATTATCAATCTTCTTATTTTTGATACCAATCAAATAGAACTGTTACTTTTTACCACACTATTGCATTAAAACTCTTGTTTTATTAATCCTAAAATCACATAACATTCTTTTGTTTCATCAATAAAAAATGGTATAAGATACCCTTGATTTTCTATATCTCTGATATTTTCATTTTTAAAATAGATAGACTGTTTGTATTTTTTAATTTTACTTTGCATATTTATAATAACTGTATCAAGATAAAGTTTAAAACTTTTTGCACTACCAGAAGTTGTTTCATCTAAACCTTTTAAGACCTCTTGTAGTTGGTCTTTATAAAGATTTGAGATAAAAATATTCATGTTTGGATAGTAAGATGTAAATTCAACTTTTTTATCCATGTAATTATCAAGCTCTTGTTGTAATTGTGAATATATCATACTGCTCTCTATTATTGTTATTTATCGTTTGGTTCTTTTGAATCTATTGCGTCTTTTGCAGATTTAATAGCACTTTCAAGTGCGTTTCTTGCTACGCCCCATGCTTGTTTACCCATTCTTTGAGCCTCTTTTGCTGTTGAAGACTGGAGTGCTTTTTCACTTTTTTTAGCTACAGATTTTGCGAGTGTAGAAAATCTTTCTTTCATGATATCTGCTGTTTCTTTTGAAATAGTGACTAACTCTTCTAAATCGTATCGCATCTCTTTTTTCAAATCTACTAAAAGCTTTCTTATAGTATTTGAACTTTCATTTGCTTGTGTTTGCACAACTTGAGAAAAGAGAATGTCTGTTTGGTTTAAATCTTCTATAATCGTATCATAGTCTTCAATGAGGATATGTTTTGCTTCCACTGGCATATATGCTAAGCGTTTTTTAAATCTATGAATTGCTTTCACTAAACCGCTTCTCATCCCTTTAAGTGTTGAACCCAAGATTTCATCAGCTCTTGTTGGTGTTGCTTCTGCAATATCTATAGCAGATTGTAGAATTGTTGATAAAATTTTTCTAATTCTAATTGTATTGAGCGACCCTTCTTTTATTGCTTCAAAAGTCAGTTCTTTTATTAACTCTTCAGTAGTTTCTCGAATATTTCCATCTTGGTCTTTTTCAAGTGTAGTGATAAGTGCAGATTCAACCATCTCTTCAAGTAAATCAAAAAGGTCTATAGATTGGAGTTTAATTTGATGCAGTTTTGACAACACTTCTATATGGTCATCTCCAGCAAACTGTAGCTCTATAGCATTAAAAACATTGTATTTTGCTTCTTGGAGTTCTTGAGATTTTCGCTCTAAGCTTCTTTCTATTTGCTCTTTTTGAGCTAAAAGAGTTTCTACTTCATCATGAAGAGTTCTCGTTTCAATATCTAAAATCGAAATAGCGATAGTTCTAAGCTCTTCTAATTTAAGATTATTTATCTCTTTTTGCCACTCTTTTACTACATGCTTAAGAATATCTTCTACTCTTTCATCCATATCGTGAAAACTTTTTTTGTATGAGTTTTTCAAATCTCTTTGTAATTTTTCTAAATCCATTTTGTTCTCCTTATAATACCATTTTGATATGTTGGTGTGCTTTGAGCGATTCATAAATAAAGTTTCTATCATCTTCATTATGCACAAGTATATCAAGATTCATACTGATATATTTTCCTGTTTTACTTGCATTAGAGTGAATTAACTTATACTCTCTCTCAAATATCACTTCGCAAACAGCCTCTTGTATGGTTTCTTTTTCTTGACCTATAAGTTTATAAGACCATGAACAAGGATAAATAAGCTCAAGTTTAGTTGTTATCTCGTTTAAAATCTCCACTTTTCCCCCCTGATTTTTTTTCTAATTGTATGTTTTGTATTACCATACCTTTGTCTATTGCTTTTACCATGTCATAAATAGTCAAAAGTCCGATACTCACACCCATCAAAGCTTCCATCTCAACACCAGTCTGACCTGTTAATTTTGCAGTAACTATGAGTTTAAACCCAGGTAAGTCAGAAAGCTCTTCCACATCACAGTTAATTCCACTCAAATTAAGAGGATGACACATAGGAATAAGGTCACTTGTCTTTTTTGCTCCCATAATAGCAGCAATTACAGCCGTTTGAAGAACAGGACCTTTTTTTGTTTTTTCTTCTACAATTGCCTGATAAGCTTCTTTACTCATTTCTATCATACCACTTGCAATTGCAACTCTTGTTGTTTGGGTTTTATCCGACACATCAACCATTTTTGGTCTTTGCTTTTCATCTAAATGAGTTAATTCCATGGCTCCACTTTTTTGCGTTTTTATTATTATAGCAAATGGGTATTAAATAAGTATTAGTGCTTGTTTCATTGATTTAAAGCACTATTTTTATTTCCTCCCTGCCATCCTAATATAAATATGAATAATCTCTATTGCTGCTGGAGTAATACCGCTGATATTCATGGCTGCTTGAAGCGTTGGCGGGTTGAACTCTGCTAGTTTTTCTTGAATCTCTTTACTCAAACCACTTATATTTGTAAAGTTAAAATTTTGTGGAATTTCAATTTTGAGATATTTTTTCATCCTCTCAATCTCTTCACTTTGTTTGTCAATATAACGAGCATATTTTCCTTCAACCAAAATTTCTTCTTTGATATACTCATCGTATTCTTCAAGTTGAGGTAAAAGTTTTACCATTTTTTGGACATCAAAAGTTTTTCTTGCTATCAGTTGTTGCGCAGTTGAAACATCTTTGATAGGCTCTTCACCCATGCTCTCTAAAAATGCAATAAACTCTTTATTTGGTGTAAATTTTGTCTCTTCTAAAAGTAACGCACCACTTTTAATTTGTAAATCTTTAAGTTGCACTTTTTCATATATCTCATCTGAGATAAGCCCTAGTTCATGACCATACTGAGAAAGTCTTGTATCGGCTGATTCTTCACGCAAAAGAAGTCTATATTCTGCACGAGAGGTAAACATTCTATAGGGTTCTTTTGTCCCTTTTGTTACCAAATCATCTATCAAAACACCAATGTACGCTTCATCTCTTCGAAGCACCAAAGGCTCTTTACCTTGCACTGATAACGAAGCATTAATTCCCGCCATAATACCTTGCGCTGCTGCTTCTTCATATCCTGTTGTTCCATTAATTTGCCCTGCCAAATACAAACCACTGATTTTTTTGGTTTCAAGTGAATGTTTAAGCTCTCTTGGGTCTACAAAATCATACTCTATTGCATAACCATAACGGACAATTTTAGCGTTTTCCATCCCACGCACTGAGTGAATCATATCTTGTTGCACATCTGGTGGAAGAGAAGTACTCATTCCATTAATATAATATTCTGTAGCATCCATAGTTTGTGGTTCTAAAAAAAGGTGGTGTCTATCTTTGTCACGAAAACGATTTACTTTGTCCTCTATACTTGGACAATATCTAGGACCTCTACCCTCAATTTGACCTGTAAACAGCGGTGCTCTGTAAAAATTACCTTCGATAATATCATGCGTTTCTTGATTGGTGTAAGCGATAAAACATGGAAGCTGTTTTTTGTTTTTTACAAAATCTTTTTTGTTTGTTCTAAAACTAAATGGATTTGGAACCTCATCACCAGCTTGCTCTTCCATGACACTAAAATCTATACTCGAAGCATCAATTCTTGCACATGTTCCAGTTTTGAGTCTTCCCATTAAAAGCCCACATGAAGCCAAAGAATCACTCAAAGTATTACTACTTTGCTCTCCAAAACGACCTCCAACTTGCTTGATTTCACCAATGTGAATCAAACCTTTTAAAAATGTACCACTTGTGATAATCACTTTTTTTGCA
>CAMCYC010000070.1 GCA_945883795.1 Sulfurimonas crateris
GTTATTCCAGCTCCAACATCGGTTATTCCCGTGATTTTAATATTCATATCATAAGCCCCAGCACCAGCATTACTAACTTGAAATTTTCCTTGTGCATTTACAGTTACTTCAACATTATTGGGACCCGCAGTTATTCCAGATGATCCAAAAATAGTACCTGCTATTGTAAGCTCGTTAGTAGATGGATTTGTAATTGTCAATTTCTTTGTTGTAGCATCGTATACAGCTGTAGCACCTGCAACTGCTGGAGCAGTAGTAGCAGCAGCTAGGGCGGTAGTGATTGCTGCTGCATACGCTGCCCCGTTTACATCAGCACTATTAAGAGCAGTCTCAGTGAAAGTAATAGCTGTGCCATTAATTGTAAAAGCTGAAGTAGTACCAGTAACACCAGTGGCACCGACAGTGTATTCTAAAATAGAATGAGATTGTACTTCGAGTGCATTACGCAAATCAGCAATAGTTGTAAATGTTTTATCACTATTTAGAAGAGCAGAAGAAGTAAGTGGGTTATATTGATATTTATATGCTGTCGTTACAACAGTAGGTGCAACCAAACCAGAGTTGGTATTACCAACAGCCGAAATATTGATATTGTGTGAAGCATTTGCATTTGCATTATCATTACTTAAAATAATTTTGCTCAAATTAGCATCATAGATAGCAGTTATTCCTGTAATACTTTTTTGTGCATTAATCGCTGTAATAAATCTATTTCCAATCTCAGATGCGTTATCTGTAGCTTCTCCACCACTACTTGTAATTTGTTTAGTTGAGCCATCATCGAGTGTAAAAGTGATATCTAATTCCTGTACCGCTGCTCCCGCAGCTATTGCGGTACCTGCTACCACCTCTGCATTTTTAAATGATGCCCAAATTCCCTGATTAGCTTGAAGTGAAAATGCTTCACCTGATTCATTCACCATAACTCCCATATTGCCAGATTGAATAGGTAAACCACTAGCATCAATAGCATCTCCTGTCATAACGGCTGGAGATTGTTTACTTGGTGGTGTACCACTTGGAACTTCATAGGCGGTTGAAAAACTTTTTACAAGTGAACCAGAATTAAGATTTGCTTTAAGTGCAAGAGCTGATGTTGGATTTGCAGGTGTTGTTAAACCTGGAGCGATGTTAATACTTACGGGTGATCCAGTTGAATCTACTTTTCCAGTTACATCGTTTTTGAGCCATCCTTGAGCAATAAAGCCATTATTATCAACAAAATTTCCTCCAGCATCAAACTTAAAATCCCCAGATCTTGTAAATTTATAGGTAGTGCCAGCGTCTGGTGAAATAATAAAAAATCCATCACCTTGAATAGCAACATCTGTATTTTTATCAGAACTTTGAATTGAACCTTGAGAAAATATACGAGTCATAGAGTTTACCGTAGAACCAAGACCAACTTGAACAGCATTTTTACCACCAAGCGTACCTTGTGGTGCAGTAGCGACAGTGCTAGTTTGTGCCAAAAGGTCAGAAAAATTTGCACGAGAATACTTAAAACCGACAGTATTTACATTGGCAATATTATTTGATTCAACATCCATCGCTACTTGATGAGATTGAAGTCCGGAAACACCAGAATAGAGTGATTTTAACATCTTAAATCCTTTTTCTTATTTTCAAGAGATAAAACTCTTGTATTATGCTAGAACCATTTAGGCCGCTTAAATTAAATATTTTTATTACAATACATAAAGCATTTAGCGTTCCAATTTTTTATTTATGCATAGATAGTGCTTTTTGTATCATTTGGTCTGCCGTGGTAATAGATTTTGCATTTGCATCATAGGATCTCTGCAATACAATTAGTTCCGTTAATCCTGATGCTAATTCAACATTAGAACTCTCAAGTTTAAAATTATGTAAACTAGCTCCAAGGATATTTTGACCCTTTACATCTTGAAAAAAGATAGGTTTACCACTGTTTGAACTCTCTTCAAATCTAGTACCACTCACTCTCTGCAACCCTTTATCATTTTGAAAGTGAAATACAGCAATTCTACCTACACTAATTTGCTCAGAATTTGTAAATGTAGCAAGAACATCGCCATTTACATTAATATCATAACCAATAAGTTCGCCACCTACTTTACCATCTGATGAACTTGAACTATCAATAATAGAGTTATCAAGAGCCGTTATACCTCCATAACCAATTCCTAAATCCATCTGCACTGGAGAACCGTTATTATCAATTACGCCTAAAGTATTTGTAGTTAATGCACCTTTTTCATCAAAAGATATCGTTCCACTTTGTGTATCGTAAGGCGTTTGCCCATCTGCACTTTTTATCGTTGCCACAACATCCCATGCAACACCTAAAGAAGGTTGCGTTGCACTTTTAGTAAATTCAAGACTTAAAGTATTTCTGTTATTTTGTGCATCAACGACTAAAGAGCTCATTTTTCTTATTTCGTCAACGATACCTAAATTGCCATTAAAAGTTACCTTTGTAGTTGGTGTTGGAGGAAATATTAATGACTCTGGAAAAGTGAGTTTTTCTTGCGTAGCTACATCGCCAAGTGGTGTTTGGGGAAGAGGATTTGTCACAATACCATTTACAATATTAGTACCAACTGTACCTAAAACATGAAATCCATCTTGCGTAACCAAATCTCTATTTACATCAAAAGAGAAAGTTCCATCACGAGTATAAAGAGGTTCTCCATTCGCTTGTATCCCAAACCATCCGTCACCATCAATAGCAACATCTGTACTTTTATCAGAAGCTAAAAGAGTTCCAGTTGCAGTACTTAGTTGTGTCGCATCAACTTTAACACCAGCACCAACGCTACTATTTAAAGTACTAAAACCACCATCTAGGTTAAGAGTAGCTTCAAATAAAGATGAAAATTCTGAAACAGATTTTCTAAAACCCACTGTACTTATATTTGCAATATTATCCGATAAAGTATCAATCGCTTTTTGATTGGTTTTCATCCCAGATAATCCGGTATAGAAAGCTTGAATCATCATAATAAAATCCTTTGAATAACTAAATTAATATACTTCTACTATATTTTCTAATGGAACATAACTGGAACCAAGTTTAAGAAGGCTTTTTCCTTGTTCAAATCTTACAGATTCTATTGGATAAGCACCAAGTCTCGTTTTTAATGGATTCCCACTTGTATCACTATAATCAGCATTGACATGATAAATACCACTATCCACTGAATTTGAACTTGTATCAGTTCCATCCCATGTAAATTGATATACACCAGATGGATTTGAGCCAACATCTAAAGTTTTTACAACATTTCCATCTGCATCTGTTATAGCAACACTACCTTGACTTATCTCCTTTGGAAAATAAACTTCAAAAGTTGTACTATTACCCTTATCTAAAGCTATCGCATCACTTCCTAAATCTGCCATTTTTCCTATTGCCGCTATCGTAGAAAACTCTTGAGAACTCGCTAATGCAGCTGATAAATCGGTAAGAGCTTGATTCGTATTATCTGCCGATTCTATAGTTGCAAGTTGTGAAGTTTGTGCTAGAATTTTTTCTGTATCCATCGGTGCTGTTGGGTCTTGGTACTGAAGCTCTGTCAAAAAAAGTTTCATAAAATCATCTTTGCTTAGTTGTGTTTTATCTTTTGCTGTCGCTGAAGCTTGTACTGCTGGTGATATTGCTGCATTTTGTCCTGTTGCTGTGATTGCCATTGTATTCTCCTTAATTTTATATATATCGTGGAACAACTATCTCTAGAGAACTTAAAATTTCTTCATTTTCTATCTCATTGTCAAAATAGCTATACTCTTCATGTGCTTGTTTTCCCTGATGCTTTTGCCCTTGTTGCTGACTTGAAGCACCATTTTCAGAACTACTACTAAAATTGAATGTAGCATTATTTATTCCATTATTACTCAGTTGGGTTTTTAACTCATTGATATTCATAGACAAAGTATTAATAGCAGTAGAGTTTGAGCTTAAATTTACATGTAAATTTTTACCTCTTTGAACAATAGTTAAATCAACATCCCCTAGTTGCTCTGGATTTAATTGAATTTTTATTCTCGTAAATGGAGATTTATAATCCTCTATCGCAGTTTTTACATCAATAGAGAGATATTTAATCATGTGCTTTGCTTCATTTACTTTTACTTCCAAACTATCGGCTTTATGAATATTAAGTCCATCTAGTTTTGAAGTGCTATTTTCTTTCATATCTCCATGAAGAAGTTGCTCAAGTGTTTTGACACTCTCAGTCGTAGTAACTGAAGTAATAACTTTTGCTGTTTCAACTGAAAAACTACCACTCAATACGGGAATTATCTGTGATGGTTTTTCACCGATTAAAAGTGATTTTAAAGTTTCATCAGCTCGTTCTCGTGGCGTTTTTTCCTCTATTTTCAATTGCTTACTTTGAACGAACTGTTCCGTAGAGTGTTTTAAACCAAATTCTATTTTTAAGAGTGAAGTTGATGGTATATCTAGTGTAGTTTTTTTATCCTCAGTTTTTGTAACTACCACTTCATTCAAATTTTCAATATTTTTTTCTGCTTTTGTTTGTAGTCCAACTTGTGAAATTGGTTCTGCTTTTGTTTGTAGTCCAACTTGTGAAATTGGTTCTGCTTGAACAGATATAGCTTTTGCTTGTATCCCAATTTGAGGAATGAGCTCTTTTTTTGTATCAACAATTTTTGCTTGTGTTACAATTTCTGGATTTGTACTGATTTTACTTTTAGGAGTTTTTAGTTCAAAAAGAGGAGTTAACTCTGTCTTTAAAGTTGTAACATCTTTACCTTGTACTTGTTCGAGTGATATTTTACCAATATCAATACCAACTTTTTTAGCCAAATCTGCCAAACCTCGTAAAGTTTTTGGTAATTCTTTGATTTCTGATTGTTTATAACCATCACTTTGAAGTATTTGTAGTTTTAAATATTTTTTTGCATCTGAAATCAAATTTCTCATATCTTGTTTTGTAAGAGTTGCCGTTAACTTTGGATTAATTGTAAAAGATTGTGCAGATTTATCCAAAAGAGCGACTGAGGAAGATTCTTCTAACTTGCTTGTCTCATTTTTTAATAATGCTAAAAGAGCATCATTTTTAGTAGGTGTTTTGAGCGTTGAAATATCTTTTTCATTATCGCCTAAAGATAAAACTAACGCCCCATTTTGCACAACTTCAGTATCTTTTTGCTCAGTTACCCCTTTTAAAAGTTCAGCAAAAGAAAATCCTTTGTCGTCTTTTTTATTCTCTTGCGATAAACCTAATTGTGAAGATGAGTTTTTTTCAGCTTTTACATCAAATGAAATCATCTTAATTCTCCTCTATATCCCCTCAACTAAATAAGGATTTTTTATATAGAAAGCATATATTATTCCATTTTTGAAATTCTCACCATAAAAAGCTTAAATTATTTTAGCAAACCTATCTAAACAGTGTAACTCTTTTTGATAAAAAGTGCTTACACTGTCTTGCATAGTACCCAAAATTGCAGAAGAATTTTCTCCATCTGCGGGATAACTTAGTAAAAAAGATTTTAAAAATTTCCCAAAAAATTTATCAAACATTTTCTTCACAATTTCAGCACCATATTTATCTGTATAGGGAAGAACAAAGAAATAATCAGTTCCATGATTAACTATAGAATCAGATGTTCTTAAAATCTGTTCTAAAGAACCTGCTACTTGCTCTTCTCCTATCTCAGAAAAATCACAATACAAAAGAGTAAAACTTTCAGCACGATTTTCATCAAGTCTGTTAGAAATACCTATATTTAAACTCAAAAGTTGTTTAAAATCATCAAATGAAAAATGTACACCTGCCATAAAAGCCCTTTTTAAAAAGTTTATTTAGTATATCCAAAAACTATAAAACTACGAAAGTTTGTATAGCTTTTCTTGAAGCAAATGGGGAACTTGTAACTTCAAAATCTTGATAAGATAAAACATAATTCTGCTCTGGAATTGTTTTACAATAGGTTAAAACAATTTTGGAAGCGAGTTGTTTATCTGATTCTGTAGCATTTTTACTCAACAAGGCATGTGGACCTGGAACTCCAATTGTTTGAATATGATAATATTTGTCGTTTTGGATATTTTGAAGATGCTCATTATCCTCTTTATCTCTCCCAACAACCAACTTTGCTCCATCACTCAAACGAAGATGTCGACCATATTTCATAACAAGAATATCTTTTACTTCAAACTTATCATATTTGATAAAATCAAACATCTTTTTAGAAAAATTAATATCAGTTAAAAGACATCCTCCACCTGGACTTTCAAAATTTTCTAAGCCTATCTCTTTAGCTAATTCCATTTGTCTTTCTCGGTTTCTACCGGTAATCCCTTCGAGCTTTTCTCTATCAACCCAACCATTGAGTTCAGGTATTGTAGGTGCTAACATTTTTGCAGACATGGGACGCAACAAAAGTCCATCACAATTACTTTCTTGCAAAATGATTTGAAGTGCATCTTTATTTTGACTCATAGGTCGTTGCCCCATCACTTCACCACTAATTAAAAAAGAAGCCCCTTCAGCCTCCATAATCCGTTTTGCAACTGCAAACATTTTAGCATGACAATCTATGCATGGATTAAAATTTTTACCATATCCATGTTTTGGGTCAAACAACACATCTTGTACATATTCACTTTGAATATCTACAATCTTTAGCTCTGCACCTACTTGCTTACACATACTTTGCATGTGTTCAGTTCTATCTTTTGTGCCTCCAAAACCAGTATTGATGTTTACTGCCAAAACTTCAATCCCTTGGTCTATGATTAATTTCATAGCCAAAGTTGAGTCGAGTCCACCACTAAATAGTGCAATTGCTTTCATGCTTTTCCTTTATTTCAACACAGATACTATTTTGCTAACTAAGCTAGTTCGCCTCGTTTTAATTTCGAAATTTTATCACGAAACTTTCGTATATAGAAAGCTTTTTCCTCAAAAGAGATGGAAATTTGCATATTTACTTTTTTTAACTCTCTTTCATAATGTTTTGATAAAAAAGATATAAGTTCAGCTTTTAGTGCTTCCTCATTTGTGAGTGCCTGAATCTGTTCATCTACTAAAATAGCCATCAATTGAGGTGCATCATTTTGACCTGCTAATGCTAAAGAAAATTCTTGTCCATGAAACTGCAAAAGGGAGGGGTCAAGCACATCTAAAATCTGGTCAATAAATTGTGGTTGCTCTAAAATAGTTTTTATAAGACTTAGCTCCCACATATCTTTATGCAAATTTTTTTGAACTTCCTGTCTGTTTTGTTTCTCATTCGTTTGGTTTGTCACTTTTACAAAAGATGGACTAATCCCTAAGCGTAATGCCAAATAGGATTTATACTCCTCTTGTAACATCGGCGACAAAGTTTTTAAGTACTCAATCCCCTCATACATAGCAGCTTCTTTAGCTTTTGGTTCTGTAAGGTTATAGAGTAAAAGTGTTTCATCTAGCACAAATTCTATAAAAGTTTTTGGTTTTCTAAACATCTCTGACAACGCTCCAAGTGCGCCATTTTTTACCATGTCAGCTGGGTCTAGCCCTGCTCCAAAAATAACAACACCTCCATCAAACCCCGAAGCACTCAGAAGTTTTGCAGCTTTGAGAGCAGCTGTGCGACCTGCACTATCTCCATCATAAGCCATCACGACATGTGGTTCCCCTTTTCTTAGAAGTGGTAAATGTTCAACAGTCAATGCCGTTCCCAAAGTAGCAACCGCATTCCGAAATCCAGCTTGATGGAGCATAATAACATCAAGATAACCCTCTGTTATAATAATTTGCTTATGTTTATAAATCTCTTGCCTTGCATGATGATACGCATAAAGAAGTTTTGATTTATTAAAAATTGGAGTCTCTGGAGAGTTGATATATTTTGCCTGATGTCCCGTGATTGTTCTGCCACCAAAACCCACTATTGTACCATTAGTCGAATGGATTGGAAAAATTATTCTCTCAATAAATCTTGCATAAGTAGTTTTAGTCTCACTGTTGTAACCAAGCACACCCAACTCTACTGCTTCACCAACATTAAGCATTTGAGATTTAATAAAATTAACAGTTGCATTCGAATCAGGTGCATACCCTATTGCAAATTGCTCAACACTGCTCTCATAAATACCTCTCTCTTTTATATAAGCAAGTGCGACAAGTTGTGAAGTAAGTAAATTTTGATACCACTCGCTCACTTTTTGCATGAGATTTGAATTTGGTTTGTTATGTTTTATATCTGTATAATTAAGTGAAAAGTTATAAACCAAAGCGAGTTTTTCAAGGGCTTCTGGATAGTTTAATTTTTCATATTCCATGACAAACTTGACACTGTCACCCCCAACGCCACACCCAAAACAGTGATAAATCTGCTTAGACGGACTCACTACAAAAGAGCCAGTTTTTTCATCATGGAATGGGCAAGGAGCTTTAAAATTTGCTCCAGCTTTTTTAAGTTCAATATAGGAACCAACAACATCAACAATATCAAGTCGTGCTTTTAAAGCTTCTATGGAATCTTGAGTAATCATTTTCGGATTATATCTCCAAGTGGTTTAAAAGCAATTTGGAATCAACTAGGATTATGATATACTTCCGCCTCCAAAATTTAAAAGAAAGTGGGTGATGTGATATGCCAGGTATAATACTACGAAGTGATGATAATTTTGACGCTTCTTACCGCCGTTTCAAAAAGCAGACTGACCGTAATTTAATCGTTACTGAAGCTCGTGCTCGCCGTTTCCATGAAACTGCAACTGAAAAGCTTAAAAAGTTCAAAATAGCATCTCGTAAAAAAATGCTAAAGCGTCTTTATATGATGAGACGATACGAGTCAAGACTCTAAAAACTGCATAACATCGCAAAATAGAGCTTTAGAAGTATCTTTAAAGATTACTTTTAAAGCTCATTTATATCCTCTATTTTTCTAAATCAACTTTTAAATCTTTGTCACTTCCTTCATGACACAATTAACTTTTTTACCTATTTCTTCCATGACTTTTTTTTCTTCACTTACTTTCATGTGTTTCTTATAATGCTTTTTTCTAAGCTTTATTTGTTTTTGTATCTTTAATATTCTCTTCACTTTTATTCCTTTGATATTTGCTGTTTTTTGAGCATTACTCTACCTATGAAAAAGAGTAGAATAAGCAATTATTCCCCCGACATATCGAGTTCCCATCGCCAACACTTTCGTGTAATATCGCATTTAATAGGTCGGTGAGCCTTAACCTATACGGGGCTTATTTCATCCCACTTATTCATATCCATCTTGGTAGTAGGACTTAGAAAGCAATATTCTCTACAGGTGCATGATAATAACACCTCTCACGGTTGTAAGCTTTTACCTCACATCCCTTGACGGTTTTGGCTTTCACCCGATACCGCACTCCTCAAAGTCACCGATTAATTGTCAATAAGTGCTGGTGAAACACTTTTA